>JAQCAN010000079.1 GCA_027621335.1 Bacteroidota bacterium | reverse complement strand
TTCAGGGTAAAATAGGATTTACGTGCCAAGGCGTAGATATTATCCCTCTGACCGGTCAACAGCCTCCATTGGGAATAGGGAATCCCATAGGCTTGTGCATAGGACTTGAGCACTGGAACTGAGTCTTGCTCAGGAAGTACGCTGAAGCTGAGGAAACGTACGCGGTCCTCCTTTGCGAATTCTTCCTGCAGCGCCCCCATCTTTCCGCTCATGATGGGGCAGATGGTCTGACAAGTGGTGAAAAAGAAATCAGCCACATGGATGCGGCCTGAAACAAAGGTGGAGTCTGTAAAGGCTCCTTCCTGATCCAGTAATCGGAATCCTGACACTAAGTGATCCTTGGTGTTTCGTAAGGACTCATCGACTAATAGAGGATTCACTTGCCTTGGGCCTATGACGGGAAGAGGTCCTTTTCTGGTGCTTAGGTAATATGAAGCTCCGATACATAGAGCGGTGAATAGAAAGACGATGAGGCCTTTGGTCACACATCCTTTCATCGGACTGGTCGTTCTTTATTCCGCATACATCTCTTCGATCTGTGCCATGTACTTCTCATAGACCTTCTTACGTCTGAGTTTAAGGGTCGGTGTGAGTTCTCCGCCATCTATGCTCCATTCCTCTTGGAGGAGTTTGAATTTCTTGACCTGTTCCCAGTGGGAGAATTCTTTATTGTACTTGTCCACCTCGTCTTGAAAGAGCTGTATGACTCTTGGCTCTAGGGTCGCATCCACATGGGACTCGAACTTGATGCCTTTCTCTTTGCAGAGATCCTTCAGGTTCTCAAAATTAGGAACAATCAGTGCAGCAGGATGTTTCTTATTCTCTCCTAGGACTATGATCTGCTCGATGATGCTGCTCTGTTTGAAGGCATTCTCCATGAGCTGTGGGGCCACATATTTACCACCGCTGGTCTTGAAAATCTCCTTCTTCCGGTCAGTTATCTTAAGGAACTCCCCATCTACCAGTTCACCGATATCTCCAGTATGGAACCAGCCGTCCTCATCGATGACTTCGGCTGTCAACTCCGGTTTTTTGTAATATCCCAGCATGACGTTGGGACCCTTGCATAGGATTTCTCCGTCCTCGGCAATCTTTACCTGCACATTCGAGATGGGGCGGCCACACGTTCCGAATCTCACTCCACGGTTTTTTAGCTCATTCACTGAGATCACTGGTGAGGTCTCAGTAAGTCCGAATCCCTCCATGATCGGTATACCTGCCGCATTGAATATACGATTCAATCTAGGCGATAATGCAGCACTCCCTGAGGCGGCTATTTGCACTTCGCCACCTAAAGCCTCCTGCCATTTACTGAAGATCAATTTTCTTGCAATCGAAAGCTGAAACTCGTACCACCAACCGTTCTGGCCATAATACTCGAAGCGCTCTCCCAGGCTTACAGCCCAATAGAAGAGCTTCTTCTTTATTCCTTTCAATTCCTTGCCCTTCTCCATGATACGCCCATAGACTTTCTCCAAGAGTCTCGGAACAGCAGTGAAGATGTGAGGTTTTACTTCACGCATATTATCCCCCACTGTTTCCAATGATTCAGCGAAGTAGATGTTGGCCCCTTTGTATGCATATAAGTAGATTATCATGCGCTCAAAAATGTGGCAGATTGGAAGGAAGCTCAATGTGCGCGAGCCCGGTGTGATCGGCAGACGCTCGCTTGAAGCAAGGACATTACTTGAAATGTTCTTATGACTGAGCATCACGCCCTTAGGATTCCCAGTTGTTCCCGAAGTATAGATGAGGGTGGCCAGATCAGTATTCTTCACTGCTGCTTTCAAAGGAGCAACTTCAAGGATGGAAGCATCCAAGTCGGGATTCAAGACCTCCTTCCAATGTGGGACACCTTCTTGCTCATCGAACATATAGATCTCTGCCAAGTTCGGACATTCAGCCTTTATGGATTGCAGTTTCTCATAGAGTGCGAGATCTGATACGAAGGCCATCTTGCTTTCAGAATCATTCAGGATATATGCGTATTCTCTCTCAGTGATGGTAGGATAAATTGGGACATCCACGGCTCCTATCAAAAGAACACCTAGGTCTGTGAAATTCCACTCAGGACGGTTGGTGGTGCTGATGATGGCTACCTTATCTCCTAGTCGTATACCTTTTTTAAGCAGACCACTGGCAAGTCTATGTCCCAGATCAAGGTAGTCCTGAGTGCTGTATTTCACCCACTGCCCCTGAGACTTGCCTGCTAGAGATACCTCTTGTGGAAAGTTCTGTTGTTGAAATTCAATGATGTCGAATAACCTCGCGGTGTCCAATGTTCCCATACTTGTTTTAGCTTTCTCAACAAGTTTAATCAATTTGGAAATCATTTCAGGATTCAGATTCTTGCCACTCTATGTGCTCAGATCAGAGCAGATCCTTGGACGTGAATCTATGATAGCCTTATCTTTAGGGCTGAATGTTTTCAATCTATGCATAAAGTCATACTCGGCTTCATCCTCTTAACCTGTATTGCCATTTCCACGGTCAGCCTGTCCGTTGATCCCTCAGAGTCATTTCATAGCGACAAAGAGCTGATGTACTTCAAGTCTGTAGTAACCCACGACTCCACTCTTGTGGAAGGTTGGAATGCGCTTTTCGCAGCATCGGCAGAATGTGATGGATGCCATGGTAAAGATGATTCTGGCTTTGCAAGCCATGACGCTGAAGGAAATGATGTCAATGTAGTAAGTGATTGGAGGGCCACCATGATGGCCATGAGTGCCAAGGACCCGTTTTGGAGGGCTAAAGTGAGTCATGAAGTCCTTGTATCGCCTGATTTGAGGGATGAATTGGAATCTTCTTGTACAGATTGCCATGCGCCTCTCGGATTTTATAATGCCATGCATCTAGGCCTTCCTCATTACACTATGGAAGATCTCAAGATGGACTCGGTGGCCTTGGATGGAGTATCCTGTGGAGCGTGCCATCAGATCAGTCCTGATTCAGTTGGACTTACGTTCTCAGGAATGGATATCAAGTATGTAGAGGACACTATCTATGGACCTTATCAGGACCCATTTGCAGGTCCTATGCAGTCTTTTGTTGGTTTCATGCCTGTCTACAGTCAGCACATGGCCAAATCCGAAGTGTGTGCAACCTGCCATACGCTCATCACTGAAACTGTGTCTTTGGACGGAGAGCTCACTGACGATGAATTCGTGGAACAAGCGACCTACCATGAATGGGTCAATTCTGCCTACAATACCAATGACGAAGGCGCAGTGGAATGTCAGGGCTGCCATATGACCCGTGTAGATGATAACATTGTGATAGCAGCTAACCTTCTTTTCTTGGAGCCAAGAACTCCATTTTTCAGGCATGACCTTGTTGGAGGCAATACCTTCATGTTGGATATGATGAAGGAGCATAGAGATACTTTGGATATAAGGGCCAGCGGAGCCCAGTTGGATTCCATTAGAGCTAGAACGCTGAGGATGCTCCAAAATGAAACCTTGGATATGCTCATCACTGAGGAGTTCAGGGATGAGGACAGTCTATTTGTGGACGTGGAGCTGACCAATAAAACGGGACATAAATTCCCTTCTGCCTATCCATCACGTATCGCTTTCGTGCAATTCATCGCCTTGGATGATCAAGGAGACACTCTATTCAAGAGTGGGGTTTTGGATTCTGAGTATGAGTTGATTGAACGGGATTTCGAATATGAGCTGCATTTTGACCTCATTGATTCAGAAGACAAAGTGCAAGTCTATGAATTGGTGATGGCAGATGAAAGTGGTGCTGAGACTACTGTACTGAGCCATGCCCACCATGCATTGAAAGATAATCGATTAGCGCCATTGGGATTCACGGATACTCATTTTGCTTATGATACCACCCGCCATTATGGTGCCGTTTTGAATGATGACGATTTCAATAAGGATGAATTCGGAATCCAAGGAACAGGTAAGGATCTTATTTCTTATCACATGCCATTGAATGGTTATCAAGGTGAGGTCAATGTGCAAGTAAAGGTCTTCTTCCAGGTCACACCACCAAGATGGTTAGCCTCCATGTTCGACTATTCTTCCGATGACATCGATCTTTTCAGGTGGATGTATGAGACTGCGGATAAGGAGCCTGTCATTGTAGCGGAGGAGGAGCTTGTGAGCGTGGTCTCTGGAATTGGTGAGGTAATTTCATCCGAAAATATCCTGGTCTATCCTAATCCAGCCTATACGTCAGAAGTGGCTGTATCCAACCGAAGCGGCCATGCCATTGATGGCTATGTCCTATATGACGTGAGCGGAAAGATCGTCCAATCAAACATGGTCCTGCGTCAGAATACTGTGTTTGTCAGACTTCCAGAGGCTAAAGGCATATATTTCATAGAAGTGATCAGCCGCGGTTCACGGTATGTAGAACGCATCTTGAGATTATAGGGTAAGTCTTGTCAAATGGTTGAGTGTATGTGTACGTTTGCCACTTTCAGAATGGATGATGCCTTCTTCGCTCAGTGAATCTATTCGCACCTTGCCAGACGCATGGATGATGGCATTGCCCTCCAAGATCAGCCCCACATGGACGATTCGACCTTCTTGGTTGGAAAAAAAGGCCAGGTCTAGTGGTTTTTTAAGTTCAAATGGGATTTTTTCTCCGATCAAGGCTTGTTCATGGGCGTCTCTTGGAAGACTGATACCAGCGCATAGAAAGAGCACTTGAGCGAATCCTGAACAGTCTATTCCCCACAACGAGCGTCCTCCCCACAGATAAGGGGAGTTCAAGAAGGAGAGGGCAAGGGAGAGAATACCATGTTTAGATAAGGGAACTGCTGCATTCGCATCGTCTGGCTTATCAGTAGACTCAACACTCTGAAATTCCTCCTTGGTCAAACGACTTCCAGGACTCAATAGGATCCAAGAAGAGGGCTTGCCAGGTCCAAGGATTCTAGCGGCTCTGGTCAATACAGAGACAGTGCTTGTATCCATTTGAAAGTCGTGGAACTGTTCCTTTGGAACCCACGCTTGGTAGGCATCCAATGCATTCTCAATCCTCAACCAGCGTTCATTGGACTCCAAGACCTCATAGTGTTCACCGTAAAGCAATTGATTGACCAATTCGCTCCGGTCACTGGGTTCGGCTCTACAGGCCATGGTTGAAATCTTGCAAATTCCTTGCATAATAAGGACCTAAAAACTCGGTAAATTTGATTAGCTATCAGTGATGCAAATTGCCATTGACGTCTAAATATATAACAGATGGCCTACTGAATGATATAAATTCATGTCAAGCGAAATAGAACATAGCATCAAGTGGCGTTGGATGGTTCGTGTGTGGGGACTCTCGACATTGATCATGTTCGGCCTTTCGTACTTATGGCATGGGGTTTTGCTCAACGACTATGTGAATATCAAATATCCGCTCTGGTTGCATTTAATGCTTGCTGGAGTGGTCTACTTGGTGATTGCGTTCGTCCTTACCTATTTGCATCAATACACCACTGTCAGACATCATAAATTCAAGGGACTCCTTTTAGGCTCCATCCTAGGATTCTTCATTTATTTGATAGCCTTTGTTTTAGGAGTCTCCTATAACCCCCACTCGATTGAGCACACCATGGTTGATTTTATCTGGCAGATGGTGGAGCAAGGGCTAGGAGGAATGACTATAGGATTTGCCTTTAGGGTACTTGAGGATAATGAGCGGCTATCAAGAGTTTCCTAATAGTCATACTGGTCCTTCCAGATAAGATTCAATCTCTTTTTGAAGATCTCTTCCTTTGAATTAGTTGAAGGATGATAGAACGTCTGACCTATCATCGATTCTGGTAGATAATTCTGTTGCACGAACCCCCCCTCATAATTATGGGCATAGAGGTAGTCAGAACCGTAGCCCATCTCCTTCATAAGCTTGGTGGGAGCGTTTCTGAGATGAAGCGGTATTGCTTGTGCCCCATTGGTTCGGCAATGTTCTAAAGCTGCGTCAATGGCAAGATAGGCGCTGTTGCTCTTTTCGCTTACAGCCAGATAGATGGCGCATTCCGATAGCGGTATGCGAGCCTCTGGCATCCCTAGTCGCTCCACAGCACTGAATGTGGCTTCTGCCATCAATAAGGCGTTCGGATTGGCCAGGCCGATATCCTCTGAGGCTAGAATGAGTAATCTCCGAGCTATGAACTTCACGTCCTCTCCGCCCTCTAACATACGGGCCAGATAGTACACTGCAGCATTAGGATCGGAACCTCTGATAGATTTGATGAATGCAGAGATGATGTCATAGTGTTGCTCTCCTCCTTTGTCATAGAAGGCGACATTCTCCTTAATTAGATCATTGACTAGAGCATCTGTGATGATGAGAGGGGTTTCCTCTTTGAATTTCACCACGAGCTCAAGGGCGTTCAAGAGCTTGCGACCATCACCACCGGAGGCGCGCTTGAGGGCCTTCCTTTCTCTCAGCTCGATCTGGCGCTCCTTGCATTCTGAGTCTCTGCTTATAGCCATATCCAGAAGCTTGTCCAGGTCCTTGGACTCTAAGTGCTTGAGAGTATAGACCTGACTGCGTGAAAGAAGAGCAGGGATGACCTCGAATGATGGATTTTCAGTAGTTGCTCCTATCAGGGTGATATGCCCCCGCTCGACAGCATCGAGAAGGGCATCTTGTTGGGATTTACTGAATCGATGTATCTCATCGATGAAAAGGATAGGACGGCCACCTGCGAACAGGTCATTACGCTTTGCAGATGTGATGACTTCTCTGATATCCTTGACCCCGGAATTGATAGCACTCAGCTGATGAAACGGGCGATCAAGTTCTTTGGATAGTACCTCAGCCAAAGTGGTCTTTCCAACTCCAGGAGGGCCCCATAGAATCATGGATGGGACATTTCCAGATTTGACAAGCTTTCTGATGGGACCTTCTTTCCCAATAAGATGATCCTGACCTATGATGTCGTCTAAGTGTTTAGGCCTCATTCGTTCCGCAAGGGGTCTTGAGTCGATCATTGTGCCTCTAGGTATTTGGAATGCTTCCATCTATTGTGGCTCCACAGCCAATCACTCGGTTTATTGACTATCATCATCTGAACATCCTCCATGGTGCGTTTAGTGATTTCCAAGGTCTTGGTGTCATTTGGCCGATCGAAAAGTAGCTCATATTCGATTTCGTATTGACCACGCCCAACACGTACCAATCTTCCCGTGACGACAGCCATGTTGTATTTTTTCGCTAGGCGTTCAGGTCCAGTGAATACCATGGTATCCCGATTGAGGAACCTGATCCATTCCCCAGAGTCCTTGCGAGGGGATTGGTCGATGCCAAAGATGAATGCTCTCGGTGTCTCATGGTACTTTTCGATGTGCTGCCGATAATCCTTGATAGAGATCATTTTCACACCGAACTTGCTTCGACTCACTGTCACTTTCTCGTCCATGAAGGCATTCTTCAAAGGCTTATAAAGAGCATAGAGATCGTGGTTGACTTGATTTGCGGTCAATGTGATCGCTTCCCAATTAGCGTAGTGGCCGCCAGTAATGATAACGTCCCTGTTCTGTGCAAAGAGTTCATTCAGCACTTCGGGATTCTTGACATGGCATCTTAAGGCAGCTTCTTTCTCGGTCAAGGAAAAGGCACTTATTGATTCTAGGATGACCTGAGACAGGTTCCAATAGAAGGCATCTAGGACTTTTTTTCTTTTCTCCTCTTCCATTTCTGGAAAGCATAATTCGAGGTTACTGCGAATCAAGTTTCTTCTGTAGGCTACCAAAGTCTTCAAAATAAACTTCAGCACTCTTGCCAAGCCATATTGAAGGGAGGAGGGCAAAATGGAGATAGGCAGAAGGACGAGATAGTAGAGCAATATCATCGAGAACAAAGATGCGCGATCTCCGCTTGAGGAAGGTCAGCACAGTTTCGAATAAAAAAAGGCTGCCAGGATATCCTGGCAGCCTTTGAATTTAGTTTGGAATTCTATTATTTCTGAAGCATCACCTTCTGGAAGTAGACATTGTTATCGGAAGTCATCCTGACGATATACAATCCTCCTTCGAACGTTGTTCCATCGAATGTTGCGATGTTATTCCTACCTGAGTAGGCCAGTCCTTCGAACACTTGGTCCATAGAACGTCCGTTCGCATCCAAGACATCGATACTGACCCTTCCAGTGACAGGCACAGTGTACTCCACTATCGCCATATCAGCCGTTGGATTAGGATAAGCCTTGACGAATCCATAAGACTCAGGAGTTGAGAAGTTCTCAACAGTAGAGTTCTCAGGAGCAGTAGCTTCAGGAGCAGTCACGTTGATGACCTGCATGGTCATGCTAGAGTTACCACAGTCATCGGTAGCAGTCCAGATCCTGGTGATGGTGTACTCACAAGGAGGGCAATCTGCATCGAAGGCAAGGTCTCCATCTCCAGTCTTAGGCTCTCCTAAGACAGTGCCAGAGTAGAAGAACCATCCACCGATACCGAACACACTGTTGTAGCCATTGGCATGCTGACCCACTTGGAATCCGAACAACTTGCTAGCAGGAGCATGTGACAGGTTCAACGTGTCGCCCGCGAAGATACCGTCACCGATCAACTTGGCACGGGTGGCATCGACTTCATAGTACTCCCATGATTCCTTATCCTCTTGGCTGGCAAGATTCAAGAAGTCCTTAGGCTGTCTGTTGATGAATGGAGCGCTGATAGTCAACTGAGATACCCAAGCATCGTAGTCAGCTTTGTTCTCCAACCACATGTCAATGTGCCACATCCTTTCAGGAGCAGTAGGATTGAATACTGTACCAGTGATGTTAGCTGTACCGTCAGCGAACTCTTCGAATCGCGCACCGTCCTCATCCAAGATGTAATACTGGAGTACACCGTCAAGGTTAAAGAACATGGACCAGGTAGGACCGCTTATTGGAACACCAGTAGTCAAGGCACAATCCTTGAAAGGATTGGTGTTTCCTACAGTATCAGCCTCAAGCGTGATGCTCACGTTGTTAGAGCAGTTATCCGTAGCTGTCAATACTGGAGCAGCTGGGATATCATCACCACATACGTAAGTCTCATCCATTGGTTCTTCATCGAACACAGGAGCAGTAGTGTCGATCACAGTGATGGTCTGGCTTACAGCGGCTGTGTTGCCACAACCGTCATTGGCCACCCAAGTTCTAGTGATCGTCTTCTCACCATCACACTCACCAGGAGTCTCAGATTCGAATGGAGTCACAGTAGCACCACCTTGACAATCGTCAGAGGCCGTTGGCGCAGCAGGAGCCGGAATCGCATCACACTCTACAGTTACATCAGCAGGCACAGTGCTCAAGTCGAAGTAAGGAGCAGTCGTATCTACCACAGTGATAGTCTGAGTATGAGATACTGTGTTGCCACATGCATCTTCTGCAGTCCAAGTCCTGATGATGGTATAAACACATCCACCAGGGTTGTTCACCTCACTGAACTCTACTTGAACGTCATCATCACAGTTGTCAGATGCAGTCAATACAGGAGCATCAGGAATGTTACCACATTCGACCTCGTCATTTTCAGGATAGCTGCTCAGAGTAGGAGCAGTGGTGTCTACCACAGTGATGACTTGGACTTGAGTAGCCGTGTTCCCGCATGCGTCAGTAGCAACATAGGTCCTAGTGATGGTGTAAGGACATCCAAGGCTGGATACTTCGCTCATATCAACAGTAGCTGAACCACATGCATCAGAAGCAGTGACGATAGCCGGAGCAGGGATCTGCTGACAATCGGCCTCCGCATCTTCAACAAGAGTATCGAAGTAAGGAGCAGTGGTGTCGATGATAGTGATGTTCTGAGTAGCAACAGAACTGTTGAAGCAGTTATCAGTAGCTGTGTAAGTGATCACCCAGTTACCTGTGTTGCCACAAGCTCCAGTGAAGACTGAATCGATAGCGACAGCCACTTCATCATCACAGTTATCAGATACAGAGTATCCAACTAGATCGAATTCTTCACCGCATTCTACTGTAGCATCTGGGTTAGCAGAGATAACAGGAGCAGTCACATCGATCAAGTTGATATACTGGATATGGATGTTGGAGTTACCACACTCATCGGTGATGATCCAAGTCCTC
>JAQCAN010000078.1 GCA_027621335.1 Bacteroidota bacterium | reverse complement strand
CGGGATTTACGCAGTATCTCTTGCGTTGTGTTAAAGATCTTCTCGACTTCCTCCATGGCCCAGTGAGAGTCATAGCCGGCTACCTCTGCGTAACAGTTGATGATGCCTCCCGCATTGACTAAGAAATCAGGTGCATAGACAATACCCTTTTCCAGTAGTTTTCTTCCATGCACATCCTCTTGGGACAACTGATTATTGGCCGCTCCAACGATAACGCTGCACTTCAGTTTAGCCAGACTTTCATCATTCACAGTAGCGCCCAGAGCACACGGGGCATAAATGTCCATGTCTGTATCGAACACATCGTCTGGCGCGACCACATTCACCTTGAAGCGCGAACTGACCGCCTTGATGGCGTCTTGATGGATATCAGCGATACTAACGACCGCACCTTCCTTGATCAGATACTCCACGAGATGAGTACCTACACTTCCCACACCTTGTACCATCACTTTCTTGCCGTTCAATGATTCAGTCCCAAAGGCGAATTTGGCCGCCCCTTTCATCCCCATGTACACGCCTTTCGCAGTTACTGGTGATGGGTCTCCTGAACCTCCTTGGGATTCAGGTAGTCCAGCCACATGGTCGGTTTCCATACTGACATAGCTGATATCTCGGGGTGAGATTCCCACATCTTCGGCCGTGATGTACTTCCCGCTCAGGCTCTCCACGAACTGACCGAACCTTCTGAAGAGCGCTTCGCTTTTATCTTTCCTGGAATCTCCGATGATGACGGCTTTGCCGCCTCCCAGATTCAAACCTGAAATGGATGACTTATAGGTCATTCCACGAGAAAGACGTAGGACATCCTTTATGGCCTCTGCTTCACTCTTGTAGGCCCACATCCGGGTACCGCCAAGACTCGGTCCTAGAACAGTGTTATGGATGGCAATGATGGCTTTGAGACCGGTTCTTTCATCCTGACAGAAGACGACTTGCTCATGGCCCATCGTTCTCATCATCTCCAGCACCTCGGTGAGAGATTCGGATTCTTTTGTTACGGATTCTAGCATGGAATTCATAGAGTTAAGGAAAATCTACCTTTGCAGCGTTATCGTTGAAAGACGGGTCAAAATTAGACAATTTAACAGACGGAATCCTTAATTAGAAGTATGAGCAGCCTTTGGCATTTGAACAAATATTTCTATCAGTACCGATGGAGACTTCTGACTGGAACTTTGTTTATCGTCCTGACGAACATATTCCTTATCTACACCCCTATCGTGGTCAAAGAGGCCGTGGACTTTATGAAGAGCTCTATAGAGATCTACGAGTCCAATGATGCTGATGCCATAGGTGAATTGGTCCAACCTCCAATCCTAGCTGCAATCTATAGCGCGGTAGGTTTCACTGAAGCTATGACGTATTCAGATAGGGATGGACTCTTGGAGTGGGTCATTCATACCAGTTTCTCACTCTGCATCCTATACATGGTATTGGCATTGATCAAAGGGGTCTTTCTGTTCTTCACCCGACAGACTATCATCGTCATGTCCAGACTCATCGAATACGATCTGAAGAATGAGATCTATTCCCAGTACCAGCGTTTGAGCATGAGCTTCTATAAACGCAATGACACGGGAGATCTTATGAATAGGATCTCGGAGGATGTCAGCAAGGTCCGGATGTATCTCGGTCCTGCCATCATGTATTCGATCAATCTGGTCGTATTGGCCATACTCAGTGTCATTGCCATGGTCAAGTTGAACTTGGAATTGACCCTGTATGTTCTGGCCCCCCTTCCGATCATGAGTGTACTCATCTACTATGTCAGCAAGATCATCAACAAGAGAAGCGAAGCCGTCCAAGCGCAGCAAAGCCGACTGAGCAGCTTTGTTCAAGAGAACTTCTCTGGTGTGCGCGTGCTGAAGGCGTATGGCTTGGAAGCACGCAGGTCTGATGCCTTTGAAAAGGAGAGTGAGCATTACAGGGAGCTCAGCCTAGCACAGGTCAAGGTGGATGCCTTGTTCATGCCTACCATCATCATGCTCATAGGCCTTAGTACCATATTGGCGATCTATGTTGGAGGACGTATGATCATCATTGGAACCAATGGTCTGACTTTCGGTGACCTGGTGGCCTTCGTCATCTATGTGAACCTGTTGACCTGGCCTTTTGCTGCTGTGGGCTGGGTGACTTCACTTGTCCAACGTGCCGCAGCTTCTCAGAGGAGGATCAATGAATTCTTGGATGAAGCACCAGAGATCAAGTCGGGCCAAATGAAATTGACAGAGTTGAAAGGTGATATCGAGTTCAGAGGGGTCAGTTTCTCTTATCCTGACGCATCTAGTTCTGCGCTCAAGAATGTCGATCTTCATATCGCTCCAGGTAAGACATTGGGAATCTTTGGAAAAACAGGATCTGGAAAGAGTACAATAGCTGCCCTCATGACCCGGCAATTCGACCCAAGCCAAGGTGAGGTGTTGATGGATGGAGTGCCCTTCAAGGATGTGGAACTAGAGAGCTTCCGCAGGCAGGTCGGTTATGTGCCTCAAGAGGTCTTCTTGTTCAGTGATACCATTGCGAATAACATCGCCTTCGGACTGACTGAAGAAGTTGTGACTATGGAACGGATCTTCCAAGCAGGCCGAGAAGCTCAAATCCATGAAGATGTAATGAGTTTCCCAAACGAATATGAGACCATACTCGGGGAATGGGGCATCACTCTGTCAGGAGGACAGAAACAAAGGGTCTCATTGGCGAGGGCCTTCATCAGACGTCCGCGTATCCTCATCTTCGATGACAGCCTTTCCGCAGTGGATACCGAAACCGAAGAGAAGATCCTTTCAGCATTGGATGAGATCATCTCAGAGCGCACGACAATACTTATCTCCCATAGAGTGAGCACGGTGAAAAGGGCCGATCATATCATCGTCCTCGACAATGGCCGGATTACTGAGGAAGGAAGCCATGCCACCCTTATTGCCATGGGTGGGTTCTATGCCGATATGGAGCACAGGCAATCCATGGCAATGGTCTATAAGGATTAAGACTAATCCAATAGCTTTTCTATTATATTTGAAACAACCTAAGTTAAACCGCAACGACTATGGAGGGTGGACATGACTACAATGACCGAGACGAGATCTTCTCCAAGGTCATACGTGCTGGTAAACGGACCTACTTCTTTGATGTGAAGTCAACAAGAGGGAATGACCTCTATCTCACGATTACCGAAAGCAAGAAACGGTTCCATGATGATGGGGATTCGTTCTATGAGAAGCATAAGATCTTCCTCTATAAGGAGGATTTTGAGAAGTTCGGTGAAGGGTTCTCAGAGGCTCTGAATGAGATTGAGCGTCTTAAGCATGAGGATGAGAAATATGCGAATCCTACAGATTCAGAGGATGCAGAGAATGACTCTATGTCCAGCTCCTGGTAACTTATCTGTTTTCAAATGGCCTACGACCTCTATCAGACTGAACGATTAAGAGGTGTGCTTAAAAGGCTTGGGGTTCCTTATGAAGAGAAGTCCATGATAGGAGGAATGTGTTTCAGGGTGGATGATAAGATGTGCTTTGGCACCCATACCGATAAACATTCTTCGAAAAATCTACTAATGGTGCGTATTGGAGCCTCTGCGGTCCAGACCAATCTTTCGCGCCAAGGAGCCATGCCCATGGATTTCACCGGACGTCCGATGAAGGACTATCTATTCGTGAGCGAAGAAGGCTATGACTCAGAAGAAGACCTCTTATTCTGGGTCCGCTTAGCATTGGCCTTCAATCCCTTGGCCAAGGCCTCCGCCAAAAGGAAATGATACTCTATAGGTCAGGTCTTTAAAAAAGGAAACCCCGTCAGCAAGCTGACGGGATTCCCTCGATCCAAACAAAAAAGTCTTACCAGATCTTTACCCTCTGTTCGGGGCTAAGGTACATCTTGTCCCCTTCTTGGATGTTGAAAGCAGCCTGGAACTCATCCATATTCATGATCGGCATGTAGCCTCTGTACTCACCTGGCGAATGTGGGTCGGTCTTGATGCGATTCTTCAAAGCTTCTTCCCTTATGAGCTGCCTCCAGATGGTCGCCCAAGACAAATAGAACCTTTGAGTCTGAGTAAAACCATCGATTGCTCCAGGGTCACCGTTAACAGCTAAATCCATTTGGAGCGCATCGTAGGCTGAGAAGACGCCACCAAGGTCACCGATGTTCTCACCTAACGTGAATTCACCATTCAAGTTAATGCCTGGAAGGGCTTCGACAGAATCAAACTGTGCAATCAGGTCTTTGCCAAGTTCTCTGAACTCATTTTCATCCTCTTCAGTCCACCAGTTGGTAAGGTTGCCTTCCGCATCGAATCGGGCTCCTTGATCATCAAAACCATGTGACATCTCATGCCCGATGACTGCTCCGATTCCTCCATAATTCACCGCTGCATCCGCTGTGTAGTTGTAGAAAGGTGGCTGAAGGATAGCCGCTGGGAAAACAATCTCATTGAAGGTCGGATTATAGTAGGCATTCACTGTTTGGGGAGACATGAACCATTCTGTCTTATCGACTTCCTTCCCGAACCTCGAGATGCGATCATCATAATTCCATTTGGTGACGTTCATCATGTTCTGGTAAAAGCTACCTCCCTCATTGACGTCCTCGATAACTAGATCTGAATAGTCCTTCCATTTATCAGGATATCCGATCTTCACTTGGACCTTATCCACTTTGGATAGGGCTTTCTCCTTGGTCTCAGGAGCCATCCAACTGAGGTTCTTGATGCGTACCCTGTACGCTTGCAATAGATTGTTCACCATTTCCTCCGCCTTATCCTTAGCCTCAGGAGGGAACATCTCATCGACATAGAGTTTGCCTAGAGCTTCCCCCACTGTGCTGTTGAGGATGCCCAATGCTCTCTCATCCTGTGGTCGCTGCTCTTGCGCCCCACCCAGTTCCTTGCTGTAGAAGTCCCAATTAGCCTTTTCGATATCCTCAGTGAGGAATACCGCACTTTCATCAATGAGCCTCCAACGCATGTAGTTCTTCCACTCTTCTATATCGCCTTCAGTGAGGATATTCTGTAATGTCATGAAGTAGTTCGGATCCGATACAATGACAGTGTCTGCTCCTACCACACCAATGCCTTCGATGTAACGCTTCCAATCAATGCTCGGGGTCATGGAAGAAAGATCCGCGAAGCTCTTAGGGTTATAGCGGTTCAGTGGATTCCTTGACTCTTCCTTGGTCATTCTCGGCTCAGACATTCTGGTCTCAAAGGCCAATACCCTATCAGCGTTCGCTTGAGCCTGTTCAGGGTTATCCCCTATGAACTCGAGCATACGTGCTACATGAGTCACATATTTCGCTCTTTTCTCCTTTGAATCCTCATCCTCGCCCATATAGTATTCCCGCTCTGGGAGACCAAGGGACCCTGGCCCGAGATAGATGGTATTCATCGTACTGTTCTTCATATCGGTGTAGATATAAGTACCCATGAACCCAAGTCCTCCATAAGGCTCCATTTCTATAAGAAGATCTTCCAGCCCTTTCAGGTCCTTGACCGCGTCAATCTTCCGAAGTTGTGTCTTTATAGGTCCTAGACCTGCTGCATTCCTCTTCTCTACATCCATGACAGAATTGAAGACTTGGATGGCTTTCCATTGGTCGGTACCCTTGGCATACTTACCACTTTTAGCTGCAATATCCAGGATGGCCAAAGCATCTTCATCCGTTTTCTTCCTGAGTTCGTCAAAACTTCCCCACCGGGTGCGGTCCTCGGGTATAGTGGCCGTCTTTAACCATGTCCCATTGACAAATCGGTAAAAATCGTCCTGAGGACGCACGGTGGTGTCCATGTATTCCAGGTTGATGCCTGGAATCATGGTTTGAGCTTTTGTATCCATAGATTGATCTGAATTGGCACATGAGGCCAGCGTGAGTAATGAGAGGAAGTAAATGGATTGTTTCATGGTGTTTGTATGATGAGGAAACTAAGATCTTCAAAAAATAAAAAGGATGGAATCCATTGAGATGAGTGCAGCTTAACACGTATGGACGCACCCCATTCTTTATAAGTGGTCAGGATTTTTTTCAGCCAAAGAGAGAATCTACAAAAGCCTTTCTGTCAAAGAGCTGAAGGTCTTCTATACCCTCCCCCACTCCGATGTACTTTACCGGAATCTTGAACTGATCGGAGATACCAATGACCACTCCGCCTTTTGCCGTGCCGTCCAGCTTGGTCACAGCCAAAGCATTGATCTCAGTGGCCGCAGAAAACTGCTTGGCCTGTTCAAAGGCATTCTGTCCTGTGGAACCATCCAATACGAGCAGTATTTCATGAGGTGCGTCAGGAATGTGCTTTTTCATGACATTCTTGATCTTGCTCAGCTCATTCATTAAGTTGGTCTTGTTATGCAATCTCCCCGCAGTATCGATGATGCACACATCCGCAGACTGTGCGATGGCACTTTGAAGGGTATCAAAGGCCACCGATGCAGGATCTGCTCCCATGCCTTGTGAGATGACTGGTACATCAGCCCGTTGTCCCCATACTTTTAGCTGATCCACGGCTGCCGCCCTGAATGTATCTGCAGCACCCAGCACAACTTTAAGTCCTTCCGCTTTGAACTGGTGTGCTAACTTCCCGATGGTCGTTGTCTTACCGACACCATTCACTCCCACAACCATGATAACATAGGGTTTCTTTTGCCCATCCAAACGCCATGATGCCCCGTCATTCCCATTCTCTGCCAATAAGGAGGCGATCTCTTCGCGCAGGAGGCGTTGTAATTCATCTGTCCCTACATATTTGTCTTTGGCTACACGTTGCTCTATTCGGTCAATGATGCGAAGGGTCGTGGTCACCCCTACATCAGAGGTTACGAGGATTTCTTCCAACGCATCGAGGACAGCGGAATCTACCTTGCTTTTTCCTGCTACAGCGCGAGTAAGTTTGCCAAGAATGCCTTCTTTGGTCTTTTCTAAGCCCTCATCGAGCTTTTCCTTCTTCTCCCTATTGAAAAGTCCGAATAATGCCATGCTTTAACGTTCGTTTTATCAAATACAAAAGAATAAAAAAAGGCCCCTTCTAGCAGAAGGAGCCCAATACCTTGATTTGAGTCAATGAGAAATCACCCTTTGCTGAACCAATCCTTCACTTCGTCATTATGGATGACGGTTTCTTTGAATGAATAAGCACCAGTCTTAGGTGAACGCACCATTTTAATGACTTTAGTGAAATTCCTTACTCCAGTCTGGAGGGTTGCTACGGTTTTCTTTGCCATGACGGATGCTTATTTGATCTCCTTATGGATGGTGTACTTCCTCAGGATAGGGTTATACTTCTTGATCTCCATACGCTCAGGCGTATTCTTCTTGTTCTTGTTGGTCACGTAGCGTGAAGTTCCTGGCTGACCACTTTGCTTGTGCTCAGTACATTCAAGTATCACTTGGACCCTATTGCCTTTCTTAGCCATTTCTTATCCGTTCTTAAGATGATAATGCTCAAAGAGATCCTTTCTCTCTCATGCGCTTCATAGCCGCGCTGATGCCTATCTTATTAATAGTTCTCAATGCGCTGGTGGAGATCTTCATGCTCACCCACTTATTCTCCTCAGGTATGAAGAACTTCTTAGTGATAAGATTAGGGTAGAAGGTCCTTTTCGTCCTCCTCTTAGAGTGGGAGACGTTGTTTCCTACCATTACCTTCTTTCCTGTCATTTCACATACACGTGCCATGCCTCATGCTTTTTTGGGAGTGCAAAGAAAAGCATTTTTCCAAAGCACACCAATGAAAATGTCATTCAATACTCCTTCTTTTCAAGAGGCCAGTATCGATAACCTTACCAGATTGAGCGCATGAAGGGCTGTCATTCTGATATTGCGCATCCTATCCTTCCCGAAATGGAAGCACTGAGTGACCTGATTCTCCTTGGTCCCAACACACATCCAGACCGTACCAACAGGCTTTTCCAGGGTTCCTCCATCAGGCCCAGCAATACCAGAGACAGCTATGGCATAGTCTGTATGGAAATGAGTGAATACGCCCTTCACCATCGCCTGGACCACTTCTCCGCTCACCGCACCTTGATGGAGGATGAGATCCTCATCTACCCCAAGGATCTCAGATTTAGAGCGATAACTATACGTACAGAACGACCCTTCATAGTAAGCCGAACTTCCTGCGATTGAAGTCAGCAGATGGGCGATGTATCCCCCCGTGCAACTTTCTGCAGTCGCTATTCTGAGGCCCTTGGTCTTCAGTAAGTTTGAAACCACCTTTTCCATGGTCTCGTCATTATGACCATAGATCAATTCGGGAATCAAAACCTCAAGTTCGGCCACTTTGCGCATGACGGATAACTCGAGTAAGGATTTGTCTGGTCCGAAAGCAGAAAGACGAAGCTTGACGATACCCGGACTAGGTAGATAGGCCAACTTTACTCCAGTGCCACTCAGGCTGGCTTCCCATTCCTTGATGCGCTCAGCAATGAAACTCTCCCCCTCCCCGAAGGTCATCAGTGTGTGGTGAAAGACGGGAGTCGTCTTATACTTCTCAATGATGCGTGGAATGACCCCGGTTTCCATGAGGTGCTCCATCTCATAAGGCACACCTGGCATAGAGACGACTGATTTTCCATCTCGCTCGAACCACATGCCAGAGGCGGTGCCCTTGTAATTCCTAAGGACCACCGCTCCTTCAGGCAACAAAGCTTGATCGCTGTTCATCTGGAGCATTCCCTTGCCTCGGGAGGTGAAGAAAGCCGTGATGTCGGCTAAGACCTCCTCATTCATCTTGAGCTCCATGCCGAAATGTCGGCTCAATGTCTTCTTGGTGATGTCATCATTCGTTGGTCCCAATCCACCTGTCATCAATACGAGGTCCACTCTTCGGAAAGCCTCTTCCAAGGTCGTAATGATGGACCCCGCCTCATCCGATATGCTGTTGATGCGATTCACCCTGACTCCTATCTCATTCAACTTGGACGCCATCCATGCTGAATTGGTATCTACGGTCTGCCCTATGAGGATCTCATCCCCTATAGTGATTATTTCCACTTTCATAAGCCGCGAAAGTAAGCGAGTTCTGACTATTCACTTGCGATTTGAAAAAGCTGAAAGGACTTGCTTGAATCTATTCCCATCAGCTTCATAGCCTAAGGCACGGTTGTTGACACACTGTACCAAACCATTCATAATGAAATCTCCCTTGCTTTCCTTCATCTTCCTTTTAAGCATCTTGACCCTAGCTGCTCAGGAGCAAGTCATTCAAGTAGAACGCCTTGATGTTAAGGTTTCAAGTGATTGTCGACTTGACGTACCTGTCCCCGTTTTCAAGAGTCCTTGTGATGGCCCCCTTGAAATCGACTCAGCTGATAAGCTCTTTTCAGGGGGTTGTGCGGGCACAGTAGAGCGCAGTTACAAGGTCTCCGATGCCTGCGGTAATACACTGACCGTGATGCAGTACATCCAGATCAAAGATAGCGTGGCCCCTGTAATCACTCTCGAATATGACACCATCCGGGTAGCCAGTATACATAATGTGAGATTGGCTAGACCCCTAGCCGAGGATGACTGTGGTAAAAATCTAACGTGGGAGACCACAGATGAGGACTACGATGATGGCCAAGAGCGCGGCCTACGGAGGACCTTTATCGTCAGTGACGCCTGTGGAAACAGCAGCTCTAGCTCCATGCTCATGCTCATTCAGGAATAGCCAAGGAATCCAATTTCTTCAAGAGTACTTTCTTCTTGGAAAAGTCATAGGCAGCTTCCAAGAACTCTAACATCAACGGCCAGTTCTCAGCTTTATCAAACGCGCGTTTATAGGTCTTGCTTGTTCTGATGCATAACACTTTGCCCGACATATACGCTTGAGAGACAAAGGCTCCCGCCTCGTTATCCACTATTCCCTCTAGGTCGCTCATGCCTTCGACACTATACCCAGAAGGTATCCGAATGTTCATCTCAGTTGTATAGGTCCTTGCACAAGGCATTCGGATATCGCTTTTTCTTCCATACTCGGATTCCGGTATATCCACCTGACTTCCGATGAGAGGCCCGATGAAGAGTAAACGGTCGTCACCCACCTCAGTGAATACATCACTCAGTGTAATGGAGGTACTGTAGGTAAAATC
>JAQCAN010000077.1 GCA_027621335.1 Bacteroidota bacterium | reverse complement strand
AACCAAAGTATCCAAAAATTGATTATCAAGATTTATATTATTACTCAGCTCCTAAAAGTTCATCGAATGAATGCCCATGTTCGGCAACACAGCCATAAGACCTAGCGCCAAGGTGCCCAGCCCGATGGTTGGATAGAGCAAGGTGCTGCGGATGTTCTTCCTCTCCTGTTCCAGCTCCTGCAGGGCGGGCTTGAGGACACGCTCATAGAATGCATCGAAGGATTCCTTGGGCATGAATTCGCTCTCCGCTGGGGTCTCGCTCATGCTTCTTAGGTTGGAAAAAAGGAATTAGGAATTGAAGAGCTCCTTGGCCGAGATGTTCTTGGTCTCCTCCTCGGGAATCTCTATGTACTCCTTGCGCTGATAGCCCATGTTTCGCGCCATCAGGTTGGTAGGGAATTGCTCCAGACCATTATTGTAGTCCTTCACAGCCGCATTGTAGGTGCGTCTGCTGGCCGATATCTGCTCTTCGATCTCGGTCCAAGCGGCCTGCAATTGCATAAAGTTCGTGGAAGCTTTCAGATCAGGGTAGTTCTCCACTTGGAGCATCAAGCCTCGTCCCATGCGGTTCACCTGTCCGGCCATTTCCTGTTGCTCCTGCATGGTCAGTCCACCGCCTTGATAACGCGTGCGCAATTCAGTGAGTTTCACCAAGGTCTCCTGCTCATGCTTCATGTAGGCTTTCACCGTCTCTACGAGATTAGGGATAAGGTCGAAGCGTTTCTTCAACTGCACATCGATGTCGCTCTCCGCCTGCTCGACCCTGTTCTTACGGTCAATGAGGTTGTTGTAGAGCAGGATACCCAATAAGATGGGCCCTCCGATCAAGACGAGAAGGACGATGATGGTGGCCATAAGAAGTAGAGTTAAAGTGATTCGCCTCAGAGACTCTTCAGCTCGAAGCGGTAGTCCTCCATGATCTGATTGACCAAGAGTCGCTTGCAGGCCTCATCTACTTTGGACTTGGCCACCGCCTCGCTCTCCGCTTCCACCTCCAGGGTGACATGCTTCCCGATGCGCACATTGTCTATCATGGCCAGCCCGAGCTTATCCATGTTGGAACTTACGGCCTTGCCTTGTGGGTCCAAAAGGGCCTCTTGCGGCATGATGTCTATTTCAGCTTTGAATCTCATGGGGTGTGACACGGTTTCTGATGATGGACAAAAGTAGATATAATGCAATGATCAGGGGCAATGCTGCGACTTGCAAGAAGGCGAAGAGTGCCGCTGCAGCAAGGATGAGGATGATCTGCCAAGTCTGGCGGCTCCTGTCCAAGCGGTCCATCTTGAGGGAGAAGAGGGGAATGCGGCTTACTAGCAAAGCGCCCATGAAGAGACTGAAAAAGGCTAAGACATACGGATTCAGAAGCAGAACCAAGGGTCCTGAGGCGACCTCTGTCAAATGGACACCCAATGGGATACTGAGCCAGAAGAGGGCATTGGCCGGAGTGGGAAGGCCTTTGAAGTCCACTGCCTGCTCCTCATCCAGATTGAACTTGGCCAGTCTTAGGGCTGAGCAGGCGACCATGATAAATGAGGCATAGGGCAAGATCATTTGGAAGCCTTCCAGCACCAAGTCGCCATTCTTCAAATAGAGGGAAAGGATGATGAGTTCGCGGGCGATGAGGGCCGGAGCCACTCCGAAGGTCACCATGTCCGCCAGGCTGTCCAGCTGCTTTCCGATGGGACTGCTGACGCCCAACATACGGGCCACCATGCCATCCAGCAGATCGAAGACCGCACCTGCAGCGATATAGAGGGCTGCCACTTTGGGATTGCCATCCAAAGCGGTGATGCAGGCCATGACTCCGCATAGGAGGTTCAGGATGGTGATGCCGTTAGGGATGTGCCGTTTCACTGGGGCGAAGATAGAGGGAAAGGGAGATTGGATACGATAGCTCTTTGATTCAGCTTGCCTTTAGTTTTCTCAGAATTTCCTGCGCAGCCAAAGGAATCTTCGTTCCCGGACCGAACACAGCGGTCACTCCTGCACTATATAAAAAGTCATAATCCTGCTTGGGGATGACGCCTCCAGCGATGACCATGATATGGCCACAGTCCAACTTCCTAAGCTCGTTTATGACATCAGGAATGAGGGTCTTATGGCCTGCCGCCAAAGAGGAGATGCCTAGGACATGAACGTCATTCTCCATGGCCTGTTTGGCCACTTCAGCCGGAGTCTGGAAGAGAGGACCAATGTCCACATCGAAGCCCAGATCGGCAAAGGTGGTGGCGATGACCTTGGCGCCCCGGTCATGACCATCTTGGCCCATCTTGGCCACCAGGATCCTAGGTCTCCGACCATCTTTAGCTGCAAATTCATCCGCGAGGCGCCTGGCCTCTATCACGTCCTTGTCTTCCATGCTCTCTTTCAAATAGACCCCGCTGACCGCCCGGGTATCGGCTTTATATCGGCCAAAGGAACGTTCCAGCGCATCGGAGATCTCGCCCAAGGTGGCCCTTTCTCTGGCCGCATCCACCGCTAGGGCCAAGAGGTTGCCCTCCCCAGATTGGGCACTTTCATAAAGCGCTTCCAAGCTGGCCTTCACCTTTGCTTCATCACGATGGGCTTTCAGGGTCTTGAGTCGTTCGATCTGTCCTTCCCTGACGGCCGTGTTATCCACCTCTAGGATATCGAACTCCGTTTTGTCCTCCACCTGATAGCGGTTCACTCCCACGATGACGTCCTTGCCCGAATCTATCCGTGCTTGCTTGCGTGTCGAGGCTTCCTCTATCCGTAATTTGGGAAGCCCTTTCTCTATGGCCTTGGCCATGCCCCCAAGCTCTTCCACTTCTTCAATCAAGGCCCAAGCTTTTTCCATGAGGTCATGGGTGAGGCGCTCCACATGGTAGCTTCCTGCCCATGGGTCCACTGTACGGGTGATGCCCGTCTCCTTCTGGATGTAGACCTGGGTGTTCCTCGCGATGCGTGCCGAGTAATCAGAGGGCAAGGCGATGGCCTCATCCAAGGCATTGGTGTGAAGGGATTGTGTTCCGCCAAAAGCGGCTGCCATAGCTTCGATGCAGGTACGCGCCACGTTATTGTAAGGGTCCTGCTCGGTGAGGCTCCATCCGCTGGTCTGGCAGTGCGTGCGCAAGGCCATGGATTTTTCATTCTTCGGCTCGAATTGCTTGATGATACGTGCCCAAAGGACTCTGGCTGCACGCATCTTGGCGATCTCCATGTAGAAATTCATCCCCACCGCCCAGAAGAAGGACAACCTGGGAGCGAACTCATCGATGTCCAATCCGGAGGCGATGCCGGTGCGCACGTATTCCAACCCATCGGCCAAGGTGTAGGCCAATTCGATATCTGCGGTGGCTCCTGCTTCCTGCATGTGATAGCCTGAGATGGAGATGGAATTGAACTTGGGCATCTTCTCCGAGGCAAAGCGGAAGATATCCGAGATGATGCGCATGCTCTTCAGAGGCGGATAGATGTAGGTGTTGCGCACCATGAATTCTTTCAAGATGTCGTTCTGGATGGTGCCAGACAGGGCTTCAGGTGAAACCCCTTGCTCCTCTGCCGCCACGATGTAAAAGGCCATGATAGGCAGAACCGCTCCGTTCATGGTCATGGAGACTGACATCTGATCCAAGGGAATGCCATCGAAGAGGATCTTCATATCCTCTACTGAGTCAATGGCCACCCCGGCCATTCCCACATCGCCCTTCACTCTGGGGTGATCCGAATCATAGCCACGGTGTGTGGCCAGATCGAAGGCCACGGAAAGACCCTTTTGGCCAGCTGCCAGGTTGCGCCTATAGAAGGCATTGGAAGCCTCGGCAGTGCTGAATCCCGCGTACTGTCTGATAGTCCAAGGCCGCACAGTGTACATAGAGGCATAGGGTCCACGGAGGTTGGGCGCGATGCCTGCACCATAGCCTTCATGCTTGATTTCTTTGAGGTCCTCAGGGCCTCGGAAGGGAGGAATGTCGATCTGCTCAGGACTGGTCCAGCGGTCGGTGCCGGGCTTCCACCCTTTAAGGATACGGAGGTCGAGATCAGGGAGTGTGGTCTTGCTCATGCGACTTGGAAGATTGGGAAGTGCAAGGCCTTCAGGTGTGTTGATTCGGGGCTGGTCCAAGCAATATTCTTAAGAGCAGGTCCTTCTTCGCTGGCATAGAGGTTCACTCCTAGCCATGGACGGCTGCCATCGAGAAGCGAATTCGCTTTGGTCCTGGCTTGTTCATACAATTGCACTTGGATATGACCCTCTTCTACTGTTTTCAACCAGCCACCTTGTTCATCCATTGTTCTCAATTGGCCCCATACATGTTCACACATACTGGCCGCGAGCGATTCGAAAGCATAGGCCCCTTCAACCGGGTTCTGGAACTTATCCAGATAGGATTCATGCTTCAGGAGGTGCTGGATGTTACGGCTCATACGCAGTGAGAAGCTGTCGCATTTCCCGTCATGGGGATGAAGGACGAGGTCATCACAGCCTCCGACTATAGCTGCAAGGGCCTCTGTGCTGCTTCGCAATAGGTTGGTGTCACTGTCCACAGGCGCCAGGGTCCAGCCCGAGCTGCGAGCGGTGAGTTGAACTGCTCCTGCATCACATCCATACGCTTTGGCTAAGTTGGCCCAGAGGATACGCATGGCCATGAACTTGGAAACGCTTTCCAGGAAATCGGTATCCACAGCCAATTGGAAGCGCATCTGATTGACCAAGGACTGAAGGTCAATGCCCTTCTCTTTGGCCAAATCCAAGTAAGCTTTGGCTGCGGCCAAGCTGTACAGCAATTCCTGCTCGCTAGTGGCTCCAGCAAGATGGAACTGATCCCCACGGATGGAGAGCATCCCGAAGTCCTTCCCGAAGAGTTGCATTAGATCGAAGACTTCCGAAGAATCGGCTACTGCATCCTGTTTCCAAGCTCCACGGATAAGTGCTTCGGTCAAAGGGTCATGGTCCCAGCTTCCTGCCAAGGCTTTCAGTTCTCTACCTGAACTTGCCAAGGATGACTTCAATGCCTCCAGATGACCTGAAGGTCGGCTAGTCTTCAAATGAACTTCCAAAATGTCCAATTGAACATTCGCAAAAAGTTCGTCTAGCTTATGTCCTTCATCCAGATTCACTCCGATGGACGAGACCGAAGCAACCAAGGCCTCCAGTATCAGCACGTTCAAGGCCTTAGCATCCTTTCCCCAGACATCCTGCCGACACACCCAAGGCCCCATTCCATGGAGGCCACGGAAGCCTTTGCGGTCTATAGCGGTATAGAAAGGCATGAGCTCGCGACCGTCCTGCGTGCGGGAGACCACGGTCTCGAAAGGTTTCCCCTTCAATTCTTTGAGGATGCTTTCCTTCCAATCCTCAGGACTGACTGTATCGAATGTGGCGGTCATAAGGGGCTTTGCTTTGTGCGGGTCTAAGTTACATAACCATCATGGAGAAGCTAGTAAAGGCCATTGAGCCTGCTTGTCAAAAGAATGCTCCCCTTACCCTCGAATATCTGGCCCAGGTGTGGCGTTATATCCGTCTAACAAGCGCTTGGTGATTACTCCTTGCTTTCGACAACATCCCCTCGGCTTGGCATGGTACATTCCTTGATTGATAGTAGGCCTACGTGAAACGTATCATCCGTTATATCCTTATTGCCATTTTCGCAGTGCTGACAGGCTGTGCAGGCCTCATCGGGCTGGGCATCCTCTTTGAGGATGAGATCATCGCCAAGGTGACGGAGAGCGTGAACGCCCATCTGGATGTGCCCATCCAAGTAGAAGAGATCGACTTCTCATTGCTCTCTCATTTTCCTCATGCCAGCGTTATTTTCAAGAACCTGAGCATCGAAGACCGATTGGACAAGGACTTGAACTTACTGCAAGCAGAAGAGCTTTCTCTACATTTCGACCTATGGGACCTCATCAATGGCACTTATGTCATCAATAAGGCTTCCTTGAACAAGGCGACCCTATCCATGCGAGTGAATGAGAAAGGTGAGGTGAATTACATTTTCTGGAAAGTCCCTGAGCAGAATGAGGCCGAGGTGAGTCTGAAAATGGAGTCGTTCAGCCTGACGGACATCCGATACAGCTATCGGGATGAAACACAGGATCTGAGCTTGGAAGCCTTTATCACCGATGCGCTCTCTGAGGTCGCCTTTAACGGAGACATGGTGGATATCCTGGCGGACCTCAATGCTGAACAGACGTTTCTGAGCTACGAGGATGAGGTCTATCTGGAGGACAGGACCATCCGCTTTGAAGGCCCCTTGAAAGTCAGTTCAGATGGTCAAGATGTTCGATTCTCACCTAGCGTAGCAAGTGTTGGACAAATGGACATGGCCGTCAATGGTAGAGTGCACAAAGTGGAGACGGGCTGGATGGTGGATCTCCACGTGGACATCGATGAAGGCATAGATGACATCCTTCCGGAACTGCCTCCTTCTTATCGGGATCGCTTCGCTGACTATGGAGCGAAGGGTGACTTGATGGCGCACTGGGATATCAAAGGCCTCTCAGACAAGACGGTATATCCGGCCGTAGAGGCCGAATTCACATTGACCGATGGAGAGCTTGCCATCAAGACTTCCAAGGATGGCGTCTCTGATATACAAGCAAAAGGAAGTTACCATCGCAATGAGAAGGGTCAGGATCGATTGGATATCAGGGAATCGGAGGGGCAGCTCTCAGCAGGTGATTGGAGCTTCATGGGGCAGGTCAGCGACTTCGACTCACCCTATGTGGACGGCACCCTGCGGCTTGAGAGCAACTTAAAAGACCTTATCGCTCTGCAATCTGAGCCCAGTTTGACGAAGGTCTCTGGACACTTGAACCTGAATGCGGACCTCAAAGGGAGGATCCCGACCGGGGATTTCAACATCGAGGATGTCAATGCGCTCAACATGAGAGGGAATCTCCTACTAGAAGACGTCAATTTCACCTTGGGCAAGGTCGGTTACGTGATCAAGGGTTTGAATGGAGAAGTACTATTGAAGGAGGATGACCTCCTCTTCGATCCATTGACATTGAGCTGCAATGGGAGTGTGATGAGCTTGAGTGGATCGGTCTCAGGACTGCTGGCTCACCTGGCTGAGGAGAAGAATGTTCTGCGCATCAAGGCCAAAGTGGATTCTGAGGCCGTCAATTGGGACACGTGGGCCGCCCTTGGCAAAGAAGAAGACCAAGCGACAGAAGAGAGCTACAGCCTCATCCCGGAAGGGCTTGCCTTGGATCTGGCCATCGAACTCACTGCCTTCCGCTACGGCTCTTTCATGGCCAAGGATATCGAAGGTTCGGTGGAACTGCAAGGTAAGACCATTACTCTGAAGCCCTTGTCTTTGAACTCATGTAAAGGCAAACTACTCGCTTCGGCAAGCTTGAAACAAGCTGCGGACCACTCCTGGACCATCACTGCCGATGGCGATATGCGAAATGTCGATATCCCTGAACTGTTCCGTGAGTTCGACCACTTCGGCCAAGACTTCATTCAAGATAGGCACATGATAGGGAGAGGCAATGCACATATCAGTTTCAGCGGGCATTTCAGTCCGGATATGAAGGTCGACACCAAGAGCCTCTTGGCCGATGCGGACATCATCTTGGACCATGGCGAGTTGGTCGAACACCCTGCTATGATCGAGATCATCGATGCCTTGAGAGAACGCAATCTACTGAAGCCCTTCGTCCGTGCTGATGAATTGGAAAAGGAGATGCATCATCTGAAGTTCCAACAACTCAGGAATCACATCCATGTCTCCAATGGAATGATCGAGATCCCCGAGATGCTCATTGCCAATAATGCCATGGACATCCGCATATCAGGCACGCACACCTTCGAGAATGCCATCGACTATACCGTGAGTTTCAACATGCGGGACATCCTCATCAACAAGACCAATCCAGAGTTCCTCATCCAAGATGACGGACTTGGGCATGTACTGCACATCAAGATGTATGGCACTGTGGACGACCCACAGATCGAGTTGGACAAGGACAAGGTCAAAGCCAACAGGAAAGAGGCCATCACCCAAGCCAAGGAGGATGTGAAGGATTTTTTCAAGGACCCCTTTGGCAAACGAAGTGACAAGGGCGATCCCAAGCATGATATCCTCATGGAGGTCGAACGCACCGATACTGCAGACACAAAGGAATTGATCAACAAGGTGGATACCCCCAAGAAGAAGAATTGGTGGAACAGTCCAGAACCTCAAGTTGGATTGGAAGAGAAGAAGCCCGAACTTGCGGAGGATGACGATTTCTAACGCCTATAACTGAACTATCTTTGGCCTGCTATGATGCAGGTATAAAGCCCTCTATGAGTCTTTACTCTACAAAACAACGCTGGAAGATCGCCCTCTTGGTAAGTGCACTTGCCATCATCGGTGCCTCCATCTGGTATTCCAGTCACATCGTCAAGAAGGTTGGTGATGAGGAGCGACAGAAGGTCTTCCTCTGGGGCGAGGCCATCGAGAAGCGTGCGACCCTGGTCGCCTACACCAAGAAACTCTTCGAGGAACTCTCGCTGAACGAGCAGAAGAAGGTCGCGCTGTGGTCAGAGGCCATGCGGGTCATCACCAATGAGGAATTGGACGACTACACCTTCATCACCAGGGTCATCCAAGATAACACCACCATCCCCATGATCGTCATCGATGACCATGAGAACGTCATCTTCTGGAGAAACGTCACCGGAGTGGATGTGGATGACGATGTGCTTCACAAGGAACTGGAAGAGATGCGAGCGCTCTATGCGCCCATGCAGGTGAATATCGTGGAAGGCGAAACCCAGTATCTGTATTACAAGGATTCGCGGCTCTTCAGCGAGCTACGTGACGTGATGGATGACCTTATCAATTCCTTCATCTCCGAGACGGTCATCAATAGCGCCTCGGTCCCAGTTATCTTGACCAATGCCGCCAAGGATAGTGTCCTAAGGGCTGGAAATGTGGACGAAGCCCGCCTGCAGGCCCCGAACGGCTTAAGTGCCCTGCTAAATGACATGGAAGCGATGAATCCTCCCATCAAGATAGAACTAGGTGAAGGAGAAGTGAACTACGTCTTCTATGAGGATTCCTTGGTGCTTAGACAATTACGCTACTTTCCTTTGATTCAGTTCATAGTGATTGGTCTGTTCCTTTTTATTGCCTACCTCCTCTTCAGTACCTTCAGAAAGGCTGAACAGAACCAGGTCTGGGTGGGATTGGCCAAAGAGACGGCCCACCAATTAGGAACGCCTCTCTCCTCGCTTATGGCTTGGGTGAACCTTCTGGAAGTGAAAGGGGTGGACAAGGAGACCATAGAAGAGTTGAATAAAGATGTGACTCGACTAGAGACCATCACCGACCGATTCTCCAAGATAGGCTCCAAGCCTGACCTTCAAGAAGAAGATGTCGTGGCCGTCTTGGACGAGATCGTCAGGTATCTGAGGCCTCGCATTTCCAATAAGGTCAAGCTGACTCTGAAGCCAGATCAGCCCGAGATCGTGACCCTGTTGAACCGGCCGCTCTTCGGATGGGTGATCGAGAACCTTTGCAAGAATGCCATTGATGCCATGGCAGGGGAAGGAGAATTGACCATCACAGTCCATGATGAATTGCAACAGGTCTTCGTGGATATCACTGACACAGGAAAAGGTATTCCCTCCAAGCTACATAAGACGGTCTTCCAGCCAGGTTATACCACTAAAAAAAGAGGATGGGGACTAGGTCTTTCATTAACGAAGCGCATCATAGAGAACTACCATTCCGGGCGCATCTTTGTGAAACGCTCTGAATTGGAAAAAGGAACTACGTTCCGCATTGCACTCTTCAGGTAGACTTCAGATCGACATAGACCAAGTTCTGGAATCGGGTCATGCGTTCTTCGATCATGGCCTTGTCGATCTCCAAAAGGCGCTGCACCCCGAATTTCTCTACTGTGAAAGAGGCCAAAGCCGAACCAGCGATGACCGCGCGCTTCATATTCTCAAAGCTGATGTCATCCTTGCTGGCGATATACCCGAGCAATCCACCAGCGAAGGTGTCTCCTGCTCCGGTAGGATCCACCACATCCTCCAAGGGCATGGCAGGAGCGTAGAACATCTTATTGTCCCCGAAGAGGAGAGCTCCATGCTCCCCTTTCTTGATGATCA
>JAQCAN010000076.1 GCA_027621335.1 Bacteroidota bacterium | reverse complement strand
TGGTCCTCGCAGCAGCAGCATATTCCGTTTGGTCGTCCAATTCCAATGGAAGGTCGAGCAAGATACTTTCTGATTTCGCCATTGAGGATACTGCTTCCATTGGTCGCATCTTCATAGATGATGGTCAGGGGAACACGGTAAATCTAATAAGAACCGAAGGCCGCTTCTGGGTCTTGAACGATTCCCTCAAGGCCATGCCCCACCATGTCTTACTCCTACTAAAGACCTTTGCAGGAGCGGGGGTCCAAAGTCCTGTTTCGGATGCTTCAAGAGAGAACGTGATGCGCATCATCCTAGCTGACAACCGTAGGGTCGAGGTCTATGACAGGAACAAGAAATGGATCAAGACCTGGTACGTGGGACGCAGCACTCAGAACAGCCAAGGGACCTATGCCATCCTCGAAACTCCGGAGGATGGACTATCCACTGAACCATTCGTCATTGAGATGCGAGGTTTCAGAGGCTACCTCACCACACGTTTCCATGCAAACGTCAATGACTGGCGATGGTCTGGTGTCTTCTATCACCCCAAACTGGACATCAGCAGCATCGAAGTGAGACTTCCCAAGCGTGAGAACGGGGACTTCAAGATTCTGATTCCTAAGGACCGTAAGGAGAATCTGAAGATGATGACCTTGGAAGGTGAACCCCTCGAAGCGCCTCTTATCAATCTCTCCACCTACGTGGAACAGTTCAAAACCATCAATGTCGGTACGTTCAAATTGGAGATGAGCGATTTCCAGCGGGACTCCGTTCTATCTCAGACTCCTGATTTCCGTATCCATGTCACTGACTATGATGGAAATGAAGAATCTTGTGACATCTTTTTCAAACGCCCCCCACCTATTTACAAGGAATATCAAGGATTATCTGATGTGTCCTTCGACCCAGAAAGGGTCTTTCTTTATTTCAATGGAGAATTGGCACTGGGACAAAGGCCCACCTTCGACAAGATCATGTATGGTCGGCAGGAGCTCATGGGGCAGCAGCCGTAGGCTCATGACTTAGTTGAAAAATCCCTTTTCTTAGATTGCCACTCAAGGGATATTCTAAAGGCTTTTAGCCATATTTGTCGCTTAAAATCAGTAGTACGACTATGAAATTCATCGTCTCGAGTTCCACATTGCTCAAGCACCTTCAAAGCATCGCAGGAGTGCTTAATTCAAGCAATACCTTGCCTATCTTGGATAACTTCCTCTTCGAGATAGAGGGCAAGCAACTGACCATCTCCGCATCAGATCTGGAGTCGACCATGGTCACTCGTACTACTGTGGAGGCCAAGGAGGAAGGACGTATAGCTGTCCCAGCGCGCCTCATCCTGGACACCCTCAAAAACTTCCCTGAGCAACCACTGACCTTCACAGTGGATGAAAAGACTTACGGCATGGAGATCTCCTCCGAGAACGGAAAGTTCAAACTATCAGGTTTCAGTGCGGATGAATACCCTAAAATTCCCACATTGGAAGAACCTTCCAATGTGACACTTTCTTCAGAAGTCTTGAATGAAGCCATCATCCGTACGTTGTTCGCAACCGGCAGCGATGATCTTCGTCCGGTCATGTCAGGCGTATTCTTCGAGTTTGGAAAGGACCACTTGAGGTTTGTTGCCACGGATGCTCATCGCTTGGTGAGGTACAGTCGCACTGACTCATCAGCGGATGGCAACGCAGCCTTCATCGTCCCTAAGAAACCTCTGAACCTGTTGAAAGGGCTCTTGGCCAGCACTACTTCAGACGTCAAAATACAGTACAATGAGAAGAATGTCCGTTTCACCTTTGACGAGTTGACCATAGTCTCCCGACTGATCGATGGGAAGTTTCCCAACTACAATGCAGTCATCCCAGAGGTCAATCCGAATAAAATGACCATCTCACGTCAGAGTTTGCTCAGTTCGATCAGGCGTGTGTCCATCTTTTCCAATAAGACCACGCATCAAGTGCGCCTGAAGATCACCGGTTCTGAACTCATCGTGTCAGCAGAGGATTTGGATTTTGCCAATGAGGCCAATGAACGATTGACCTGTTCCTATGAGGGAGAGGATATGGAGATAGGCTTCAATTCCAAGTTTATCATCGACATGCTCAACAACCTAGATTGTGAAGATGTAGTCTTGGAAATGAGCGCTCCCAACCGCGCAGGCATTATGGTTCCTGCGGTTCAAGGAAGCGAGTATGAAGACGTCCTTATGCTAGTCATGCCAGTGATGTTGAATGGATAAAACGGTATCTATATGAAATGCGGGCCTTACTTATCCTTTTCCTATTTGCTCTTCTCTCACTCTGTGGAAGAACGCAGGTTGTCATAACGTCAAGTGATCTGCCCACTCCAGAGGGTAGTAACTATGTGCTCAATTCAGTTATTCCCGCTCCAGATGTGGCTCTGCCGTTCGGCACCATCTGGGACTTCTCAGGATTAGTCATCAGTAAGAACCAAGGTGTCACAGTCATGACCACCGAGGAAAGCCCGCTAAGAGAACACTTTTCAGAGAGTACCTTATGCTATTCTCTAGGTGGAGGCAACTATCTTTTTGCTAAAAAGACAGAGAAGTCATTCCTCAAATATGGCGGAGTCGCCAAGACTACTGAATTGTTCATGAATGACCCAGAAGAGTACCTCAGGTTCCCATTGAAGAAAGGACAAGAGTGGATGGATAGCCTCCAATCGACTTTCAGCTCACAAGGAATACGATTCGAACGAAGCGGCCGACTGAAAGGGAAAGTCATTGGAGAGGCTACTCTGCTCATGCCCTATGGTTCTGTGCAGAACGTACTAAGGATCAGCTTAGAAGAAACCCTTAGTGATGCCTATGAAGTAATGGGTGCTGCTATGGTGCAGACCACCACGAACCTCATCGAGTGCTTCGTCAAAGCAGGGAATGCCGAGCCTTTACTCACCTGGACACGGGTCATGGTCAATGACAAACAGATTTCTTCCTATCTGTCATTCGTGGATGGTAGTTATGTCGAAGGAAAGGACAGTGAAGGTCCATGGAATTCGTTTTCAATAGAACAGAGTGCTGATCAAAATGGTGCCAGATTAGAGTTTATCAGTGAGTGGAGGGGAGTGCTGACTATGGAGTATCTGGACCAAGATGGGATCACCATAGTGACTGAGGAACTAAAAACCAAGCCTGGCCTCATGGTAGTTAACATCGATGTCACACTTGAGAGCCGATATCTGCGTCTAACTTCTGAAAATCAGTCTATAGTCCTGCTCTGTCCAAAATTCTGATGACATAGATCCTAGACCTCAGAACCAGCCCTTGACCTTGAAATATAGCAGCATACAGGCCGCTATGATCATCTCTGCTACCCAGAAAACATAGTAGCCTATGGGGCTTCGCAATTCAGGGATGTTCTCAAAGTTGGTCCCGTACACTCCTGCTATGAAGGTCAGTGGAATGAAGACCACAGAAAAGACCGTGAGCACTTTCAGAATCTCATTCTGCTTGTTATTGATACCTGACTGATGCAGGCTCATCAGGTCATTCAGCATCTCTCTGTACAGCTCAACTGAATCCAAAGCCTGTGTGATATGGTCCTCAAGGTCCTTGATGTAAGGAAGGTTCTCAGTCTGGACAAGTTCTGACTCTGCTTTGTATAATCTCAAGATAACTTCACGCACAGGCCTCATAGCCCGTCTGAGATAATGAAGTTCCCGTTTGTAGACATTCAACTTGGCTAACTGTGCTTCTGTGGTGCGTTCAAGGAGGTCCTCTTCCAAGAGCTCGAGTTCCTCCCCGAAGCGTTCTATTATAATGATGTAGTTGTCTATAATGGTATCCAACAGGACAATCCCCAAATAGTCCACGCCTCGCGCCCTGAGTTTGGAATTTGGGTTCAACAGACGGTCTCTCACTGGGTCGAATACATCGCCCATTACCTCTTGAAAACTAATGATGCAGCGGTGAGTGAGCCAGATGCTCAGTTGCCCTGACGTGATCTTCCCTTCATGGTACTTCAGCATTTGAAGGACCAGATAGATACCCTTCTCACTCACATCGCATTTGGGCCGTTGATCTGTGGACATGATGTCCTCCTGATTCAGCACGTGTACTTCAAAGTGATCCCCGATCGCTTTGATGATCTCAGGATCATGGACCCCTATGACATCTATCCAAGAATTGTCAGGTGTCTCCTTATAGTGTTCCACCTCCAAGGGAAATTTAACCTTGGCCTGGTAGACGGTCTCCTTGTTGTACTCATAGACATCGATAGTGACTTCTTCTACCTTCTTCTGGCCCACGAAAATCAATGACCCAGGTGGCTTTCCTTTTTTCGCATCTTTTCGCTTGAATAATCTGGACATGAGAAAGGGGTGTTTTTGCTAAGATGAAGAAGGGCTGCCGCGCTCAACAAAATACAACGATCAGCGCAACAAGGCGAAATTATCATAGAAATAGCCGTGTGGAAATAAAGCTACATTTGAGAAGAGCAACCCTCCAAAACGCCTTTTTCAAGATGCATTCTGTCAAACTAATTCTCGTTTTCATGTTAGGCTTATCAGCGGCCGATGCACAAGAGAAGAATGATATTCATTCAGCAAAGGAGCTTGGCCTCTCTGAGCTGATGATAGGTTCGTTCGATAGCAGTGAACAGGCCTTGAATGATTCCAACTACTACTCCATCTCACTGCATATGTATCCAATCTGGGAGAAGGATATAATGGCTACTTGGCTCTATGTGGAACAGGCGGTCTCAAGCATGGAGGACAAACCTTATCGCCAGCGGATATACAGGTTGACCGGTTCAGATAAGGAAGGATATATCAGTGAAGTCTTTACCCTTCCTGTGGATTCTCTCTTCATTGGAAAATGGAAGGCCCCTGACTACTTCGAGGCCTATAGTCCAGCAGACTTGACTTCACGTGAAGGATGTTCTGTGCATATGAGAAGAACTCATCCAGATCGCTTCGAAGGGTCCACCCAAGAGAATTGCATGAGCTCCATCAGAGGCGCCAGCTATGCGACTTCAAAGGTGGTCATAGACAAAGGAGTCATAAGTAGTTGGGACCAAGGCTTCGATGCTGATGGAAAGCAAGTCTGGGGCGCAGTGAATGGACCCTATATCTTCAAGAAAAGCAAATGAGAGCAATCAGCATCATCAGTGTCATTATCCTCATGTGCGGCTCATGTCAAAGTAGAGGTCCTATCGCAGAGACCAACAGCGCACCCCTTCAGAAGGACAGCATATGGGATTTAAATCCGGCTGCTGAAGGATTCAATCTGGAAGTATCCGATGCTCAGGCCATCGATATTGCCGATGAGGTCATGGAAGCCATGGGTGGAAGACAGGCATGGGAGGATATAGAAGTCCTTTCGTGGGATTTTTTTGGTAGCCGTTCCTTACGTTGGAATAAGAAGACAGGTGACCTGAACATCTTTTTCTTGGATGACTCCACAGAGATCGACATGAATCTGGAATCGATGCAGGGCATGGTCTTCCTTCCTAGCAATCCTCTGCTGTCATCAGATAGTCTACAATCTTGGATGGAATTGGGCAGAAGCATCTGGAGGAATGACAGTTACTGGCTCATCATGCCGTTCAAGTTGAAGGACTCTGGCGTGACTTTGACCTACAAAGGCCAGGATAAGATCAACGGTCAGATAGAGAGCCATGTCCTCGGCCTGACCTTCGATCAAGTCGGAGATACACCACAAAACAGATACGAGGTCTATGTGGACACACGGAGTTTTTTAGTCAATCAATGGGCGTTTTTCCGAAATGCAGAAGATACCGTGCCCCTTTTCACGCTCCCATGGACGGACTATGCCGAGTATGAAGGCATCCTGCTTTCTAGCCATAGGGGGGACAAAGTCTTAGGGCGGATAGAGGCACATAAGAGCTTCCAGTGAGAGGATGAAGGAACGGAAAACAAGCCATCCATCTTGGCCTAAACGACTTAGAACAGCGGGTTGGATCGGATTAGGACTCTTGACCGTCTATGCGACACTCAAAGGCATCAAAGGAGGGAATGACATCAATGTCTACCTACATGCTGGATCACAGTTCTTGACTGGAGAGGACATTTACGCCTCAAATCCTTTCAATCGCTACCTCTACAGTCCTTTATTTGCCTTGCTGATGGCACCGCTAAGTGCATTACCATGGGCTGTGGCCCGTGTGATATGGGCCTTCCTGAACATCGGCTTGACCTATCGGTGTTACTTCATCATCAAAGGCCTCATTCACTCAGAACGCTGGAGTGCACGTCCCAACTGGTTCTGGAATCTCGGGTTCATCGTCATCAGTTTCAATGCGTTCAATCATAATCTGATATTAGGGCAGATGACCGTGATCATCCTATGGATGACTTTGGAAGGATTGCAGCAGATCTTCTTCGGGAAAGAATGGAAAGGAGCCGCTTTGCTCGCCTTAGGAATGAATATCAAGATCATTCCGGCCTTGGCCATCTTTTATGTCTTCTTCAAGGGAAGGTACCGGGCCAGTTTCCTATCAGGTGCTTTCTTGATCGGTTTTCTCATCCTTCCATCCCTCTTCACAGGATTCCAAGAGAATATGCAGATGCATGTCCGATGGTTGGAAGAGATCAATCCTTCAGGAGACCGTTATGCATGGGAGGACAACACGGGTTGTATTTCATTGAACTGTATCCTACCTACTTACTTTCTGGAAAAGGATCCTAACGTCACATACAAAGTGTTGGTGGACACTGTGATCATGGATTTGGGTGATTCATTGGTGTGGGCCATTCAAGGTGCTCGACTCCTTATCCTGTTGGGACTGCTGTGGCTGATACATTCTCACCGCAAATCAGCCGCGACTGAAGGGCTTTTGAATGAATGGAGCCTCCTTCTGCTAGCGAGCCTACTCATCTTCCCGCATCAAATGAAATACAGTATGCTCTACGCCACCCCGGCCATTGTGCTGATATGGATGACATGGTTGGAACAGAAGAGGAGAACAACTTCCTACTGGTTCCTATCACTTGTCTTGCTCTTTGCTCTGGTCACTGCGCTCATGGGAAGAGATATCATTGGTCATAGAACGGTGGATGTCCTAGATCATTTCCGGTTCATGGGTATTGCCATACTAGGATTCTATCTCTCTCTCCTTCTGATCAAAAGGTCCTTGGAAGGACTTCCATCTGAGTGATGATCAGCCTCCGAAAAAGACATCATGTAGATACCTGCCAGGGAAAAAAGTGAATCCTCCTGCAATCACCAAGGCGCCAAAATAGAGTAGAAGCATCTTACGCTGATGTGCTTTGACATCTCCTCTCCTGATGGCAAGATATGCTGTAGGTACCTTGTAGATAGTGAGAAGACTAAAACTATGGATCCAACCGAAATGTCCAAATAGAGTGGGCCCCACCCTAGCAGGCATAAAGACCGTGATGATGGCAGTGAAGAGCATCAAGACCATGTAGATTTTTCCGAGTTGCCTGTGCATAGGGGTTCCTTTGGTCATGAGGAGCAATGCTGACCCTAAGAAGAAACATGGCACCACAGTGGCCAAGTGGACGTACATGAGCCCATCATATCCCATAAGCGCCTATTCAGTTACCTTCAAAAAGGAAAGGCATTCCAAAAATACGAAGTCCACATACCCTTTGGTCATATGAGCAGCTCAGAAATTGAAGACGATAGGATCGAAAGGCTTATCCACATAACTGACCTTGTCAAAGGTGTAGTATTCTGGTGGCCTACCCATAAGGCCTTCTTCTTTCTTAAGGGTGCCAACTGGCGTGATGAGCTTGCTCTTCCTGACTCTTCTCCGGAAATTCGGTTTATCCAGTTTACGACCGAAAGCTTGCTCATAAATCCTCATCATATCAGCCAGCACGAAACGCTCAGGAAGCAGCTCGAAGACTGTCGGGTGGCGGCTTAATCCCTTTCTGAATCTGTTCAGAGCCACTTTGACTATCTTATCATGATCGAAGGATAACTCGGGAATATCCTTGAGTCTATGCCAACTGAGTCCCTCAGGTAAGGGTGAAGGCAAGTGACTTTGCTCCACCAATCCGTAATAGGCGATGGTCACCACCCTTCCAAGAGGATGGCGTCCTACCTCACTGAGTGCCTTGAGTTGTTTGAAATAGAAACCTTCCAGTCCTATAAACTCTCTAACGCAATCAATCAGGGCCCGGTCGGTATCCTCATTGGGGGCGATCAGTTTTCCAGGAAGTCCAAGCATGCCCGAGTAAGGGGCTTCATCTTTCTCAGTAAGGAGGATCTTCAACATCCCCTCATGGTAAGTCAGTAGTACGATATCCACTGAGAAAGCCGCTTTGAAGAATTTCTCAATGGTATCTGATGTGGTGGGGCGCTCTGTAGAAACCATCTTAGTGTGATTTGTACACTAAGTTAAGGAATTTTTCACATGTCCCACTCAATCTTCTCCTTTCTCGTAGATGCGAAGTCTGCTCTTGGTTCTGAATAACTCCTGATAAAGCCCTCCGGCTATTTCATCATAGTCATCTCCTCCGAGATAATCCAAGTCCGCATCGCATAGGATACGAGCCAAGTGGTCCTTAGGCTCTTGTGGCACTTTGGTGGCCATTATCATAGCAGAAATCCTCTCGATGTCAGCCTTCTGATATCCAAATTCAGGAAGCATCTCACTTGCTATCTAACATCCATGGATCTCATGATCGAAATATGACCTCAAGAAACCACAATCATGATAGGCTGCAGCCGTGAGCAAAAGGTTTTTTTCATCCCCCTTGACACCTTCCGCTTTGGCAATCACTTTAACCGCTTCATAGACAGTCAGTGTATGAATATAGCTATGATATCGAAGACCTGCAGGCAGTTCATTGCTCAACCTATCGATGATCACAATATTGGCTAGTTGATGATTCATTCTTTCGCTGTCCAGTTAAAGCGAATAATGCAATATACATATTCATAAGGCTGGACGAAATCCTAGAATCGACACGTGGATCATGGCCTGTCCTATGTAAGAACTTCCAACAAAGTCATGGAATTGTGTTGTAGATTCAATATCAATGGGAAGACCCTTTGAGGGTTCGTATATCGCCACCGGTAGGATTCTCAAAGATCTCTAAATCAAAACTCCTTGCCGCTGCAAACATATGATCGAAGATGTCGGCCATTATCCCCTCATAAACCTTCCATTCCTGATAGCGGCTGAAGGCGTAGATCTCAAGTGGTAGTCCGTTGGGGGTAGATGCGAGTTGCCTCACCATGATGGTCATGTCGGGATTGATCTTACTGTTTGTCTTCAGGTATTCCTCAAGATAGACCCTGAACACTCCTATATTAGTGAATCTCCGTCCGTTCAATAGGACACTCTTGTCCACTCCGTGTGAATCGTTATGAGCTTCTATTTCGGCCGATCGCTGGACAAGATAAGGCCTGACCAGGGTGAAGTTTTTGAAGCGTTCGACCATTTCAGGTGAGCAGAATCGTATACTTCCAACCTTGATGTGGATGGAGCGCTTGATCCTGCGCCCCCCTGATTGTTGCATCCCTCGCCAATTGGTGAAAGAATCGGAAACAAAGGCATAGGTGGGAATAGTCGTGATGGTCTTGTCGAAGTTCTGAACTTTGATGGTGGTGAGATTGATCTCCAGCACATCCCCATCGGCACCATATTTCGGAACAGTGACCCAATCCCCTATATGCACCATATTATTGGCAGAGAGTTGCACACTGGCCACAAATCCCAGTATGCTGTCCTTGAATACCAGAAGGACAACGGCAGCCACCGCACCGAAACCACTAAGAAGGTACACCGGTGACTTATCGAAAATGATGGACAGACCTAGGATAAAGGCTATGGCATAGACGAAAATATTCCCCAATTGGGTGAAGCTGCCAATAGGTTTGTCTTGAAAATCAGGATTTGACGCCAGTATGAGCTTGACCGAACTGAAGACTGAACTGACAATATAGGCCACTGTAAAGATGATAATGACGTCCGTAAGACCCATTGCCAATGGGAGAGCGCTGGGTGTGTGCTCAAAAATGGAAGGCATCCAATAATCCAAGAACAGGACAGGAATAAGGAGGGCCAATGAACTAAGAACACGATCACTGAACAGCATGTCATCCCAAATCGTCTTGGTGCTTTCCGTGATTTTAGGGACAATACGATTCAGAACCCATTTGCTTATGCGCCAAATAAGAGACGCAATGAGCAATGCCATCAGAATGAGCAAAAGGGTTTTCAG
>JAQCAN010000075.1 GCA_027621335.1 Bacteroidota bacterium | reverse complement strand
TCACGTGATCCGGACGCCTATTAAGCCTAGCAGCTGCCCATAGCGCGATATTCCCTTCGACATCTGCATAAGTGATATTCAATCCGGGTGAGCTGATAAGCGAGACCCCTTCCTTTGTGGCTGTCATGGATTGGGCTGTATTGATCTTGAAGAAGGCCTCCATCAGGTCGCTCTTGGTCTGGAGGAAGGTCCATTGCATGCTGATAACATCATCCTCGCTTGCAGTGGTAATGAATCGAGTCACAATAGGGCCATGGTGTGTGCTGCGTGAAGTCAAAAACACATCATCCTCTCCTTTCACTTTGATGGTATCGACCTTGGTGCTCAGGTCCACCCATTGCCCTCCGAATAGATATCGTTTTCCTTGTTCATCGAGCTTCTCGCAATAGAGGTCCATATCATCATTCAAAAGCATGGTAAGACCCCAAGCCGAATGTGAATTATGACCAGTGAGTGCATATGGGATACCTGCCATGAAATTCCCATAAAGCTGTTGACCAGGATACTCCAGGTGAGCCTCATACCAGGTACAAGGCTGAGAATATCCGATATGGGTGTCATTTGAGAAAAGAGCCGCTCGGGCCTCTGTTCGGGACGGAGCCACAGCCCATGAATTACTCCCATAGAGTTTAGGAAAAGGAAAGTCGGCAATCATGGAGATGACATCTGCATCTTTGTTAGTGGATGATTCAGTGGAGGGATGGTCATATTGCCTAGGCCAATTGGGGATCGTCTCCGAAGGCCCATTATGAGCTGAGAGCAAATCATCGAGATAGTCGGAGCCTCTCGTGTCAAGGATCCATTGCATCAATGGATCCGTGCGAAGTCCAAGAGCGAAATTATAGCTCATAGCTCCAGCCACGAGGTGCATGTCCTTGATGGTGAATTCCACTTTGGGAATCCCTGCGATCGTGAATTCCAGAGGTGCAGAACCTTCTTTGACGAAGTAGTTCACTCCTTCAAGATAGGCTTTGGCCACTTTGACATACTCTTCATCAGATCTCATCTCAGATCGTTGAGACTCCATTTCTGCCTTTTCTGGAATGCCCATGGTCCTGAAGAATTCATCCACTTTGAGAAGATCTTCCCCAAACACCTCAGATAGCCTACCACCTCCTGCCCTGCGAAGAGTCTCCATTTGGAAAAGGCGTTCCTGGGCATGGACGAAGCCCAAAGCCACATAGGCATCATGGCTATTCTGAGCATAGATATGGGGGATACCATAGTCATCGAAGAACACTTCCACAGGTTCGTTCACGGGCAGTCCCTTCAATGTTCCTGCATACTGCGGCCTGGTCTTGTAGATGATCATCCCTATGATGAACAGGATGAAGATCAGGACAAGGAATAGGATGCGTATCAGCTTCATATTAATCTAGAATTGCCTCGAAGATAGGCCTAAATGCAAGTCGGACAGCTGCCAAAGAAGAAGGTTGCATCATGAGACCGAAGTCCTATAAATGTTAGGATATTCGCCCAAGATGAGAAACTCGAACAGCGACCTATTGGCCAAGGCCATGTGGGACTTTTATAAGGGAGAGGAACGAGCTACTTTGAAAGTGACCACGGACATCTCACTTCCAGAAGATATGCTGGCCTCCTATTTTTTCAGGGGCTATGACGAGATGAATGAGATGGAGCGCCTAGCTCTAGATCGCTGCCAAGGCAGGGTATTGGATATTGGAGCAGGAGCAGGTTGTCATAGTCTGTATCTACTGAAAAAGGGCATCGAGGTCACGAGTCTTGAGACGTCTGGTCCGATGAGCGAACTTCTTAAGGAAAGAGGGTTGGAAAAGGTGGTCCATGCCAGCTGGCAGGACTTCGTTCCAGACCTGAGATACGACCACATTCTCCTCTTGATGAATGGCCTGGGAATGGCGGAAAGATTCAAAGACCTTCCAAGCATGTTGATCGAACTGAGTTCTTGGTTGAGCGAAGGAGGTGAGGTCCTTCTTGACTCCAGTGATATCGGAGATCTTTATGTTTTGGAGGATGGCAGCAGAATGACTGACCTCGGAGGAAGTCATGAGGGCGAAATCATCTACACGGTGACGTACAAAGGCGAGTCCGTATCCTTCCCATGGCTCTTTGTAACAAAGGATGAATTGACCGCCATTTGTGAGGATATGGGCCTTGAAATGACCATCCTCAGTGAAATGGAAGATAGTTTTTTAGCCTCTGTCAAAGGCCTTTGAGCAAGAACTCCTTCATCTTCTCCCTGAATAGCGCAAAACTCCCCAAGTCGCTGTGTTTTCCCCTCGGAATCGTCACCATCATGTGTTTGGGATCCCCTCCAATGGACTCGTATAATCTCAAGCCGCTGCGGTATGGGACCACCTTATCCTTGGTGCCATGGAAGATGGCGATGGGGCAAGTCACCGACTTGATGTAGCGGTCAGAGCGGAAGTGGAATCGTAAGAGCCACTTTACAGGAATGAATGGGAAATGATAGAAAGCCACCTCGGGAAGGTGGTAATAAGGAGTCTCTAGAACCAATTTCCAAGGATTGTTATCCGATGCGACCTTAACGGCCAATCCAGAACCCAAGGACCTTCCGTATACGACTAGACGATTCTCAGGAACAAAAGTCAAAGCATAATCATAGATGATCTGCGCATCAGAGAAAAGGGTTTTCTCAGTTCTTCGGCCATAGCTTTTCCCAAAACCACGATAATCCACCACAAGCACATCAAAGCCATAAGTGGTCAACTCCTCAGCCACCAATGACCACTTGTTCATGTTACCTGTGTTACCGTGGAAGTATAATATGAGGCCGTAACTCTCCTCCGAATGAATATGTAGCGCATGGATCTTACCCCCATCCTCCAAGTCCAGATAAACCTCTTCGAAAGGTGAGGCCAGTTGGAATCTATGCCTGATTTGTAAGGTGGTGGCAACAAATAACAACCGCTCTTGGATAAGGTAATAAATCAAGAGTACCAGAAGGTATACAATGAATGCCATCAAGCCTATATACCAAAATGTCTCCCATTCTGTCATAACAACACAAAGCTAGAAAATGCATATCTTCACGACAGTAGAGATGGCAGATAATGTGACCTAATATGAAATCTTCCGTCTCAACTTCAAAAATCATCATCATGAGATATCTCAGCATAGCATTTACCTTGTTTTTTTCCATCGCCCTTATCTGTCAAGAAACTCCAAGTCGCGAGGTGCTCGTTTCAGAGATCAGCAGCTTGAGCAAGGAAATAGACAAATTGGAGCGCTCCATGGCTAAGAATGAAGACAATAAGCGTGATGCTGAAAAGGAAGTCAGGGAACTGGAGTTGGAGAGGATCAATAGCGAGAATAGCATCATGCAGAAGAATCAAGAGATTCAAAACAAGAAAATCGAGATCGGTGCTTTCGATCTTGATGGCCTGAAAGATCAAGTGAAAAGATTGGAATCTGAGAAGAAGAAGACGGAATCGGAAATAGAAAGGGCTAATAGCCAGATTGCTAAGAAAAGAGGTCAGATAGAGATTTTATATGCTGAGATTGCCGGTTTGGAGGCTGAGATAGAGAAGAATGATGCAATCGTTCTTCAGAAAGATCAAGAAATCAGCGAGACTAGCGGCACGATTGAAGCAAATGGACTTGTGAAAAAGGAGCAGGATTTGTAAGGCTTAGAGGGTGATCTAAAGAAACTCCAATCCGAGGATGGAAAGATTCTGAAGTCTTTGACCAAAGAAAAAGGGACCATCCAGACCTTGGATGTGGAAATCAAGAATGAAGAGAATGTCCTTAAAGGCTTGAAAGAGCAGTTGAATACCAAGAAGAAACTCCTTGACGGCATGAATTGATGACCGAAAATCTGAAAAATCATCTTGAACGCCTGGGTAACCTGAAAGGGAACTCAGGTTTTTCTTTTACCAAAAACTTGAGCTTTGTCCTATTGCTTAGTCCTGCCTTCTTATGGGCTCAAGTGGACCCTGTTTTCGTTAATGCACTTCCCAGCATTCTGGATGAAGCTTCGGGAATAGAGTGTGTTCATCCCGATACATGTTGGACACATAACGACAATAATGACGGTGCGCGCATCTATCTTATAGATGGTGGCGGTGTCTTCTTAGGTCAGCGAACCTTGTCAGAGGCGTCACAAGTGGATTATGAAGATATCTGCAAGGATAACGATGGCAACATCTACGTAGGTGATTTTGGGAATAATGACAATGAGCGTCAGGACCTGGTCATCTATCGATCCAGTCCAAGCGCTGAAGCAGGGTCACTGGTGGATGCAGATCGTATCGAATTCACATTGGAAGACCAGGCCTCCTTCCCTCCTCCGGCCAACAATCGCAATTTCGACATCGAAGGAATGGTCCATCATGGAGGCTTTCTCTATCTCTTCACTCGCAATAGGACGATTCCCTTCAATGGAGTATGCAAGATGTATCGATTACCATCCGATCCAGGTACCTACGTAGCCAGTTTGACGGGCTCGTTCTTTGGTAATTTCAGCGAAATCTACAGCAGTATTACGGCTGCCGCCATCTCACCTTCAGGGGGGCGTCTTGCACTATTGACTAACGGCTCACTCTATCTCTTCGCTGACTTGACCGATGGACCCGATATTTCAGGTTCGAGCACTTACAACTTCTTCACCTTCACCCCTGCCTTCGAGGGGATTTCATTTGTGGATGAGTGCCTCACCTATCTCGTCACTGAGGCGGATAATAGCGGCCCCGCTTCGCTATACAGTCTGAATACCTGTGATATCCTGACCAGTTTGACGGAAGAGTGCATAGAACCTCCTCTCACATATTCGAACGGTCGCTTGGCGTTCCGTGATGAACTTCTAGGAAGCATTACCCTTTTTGACACTTCAGGTCGGATCTTGTTTCAATCTGGAAGTGGTTCTGATTTCGACCTTCCAGGCTTCTTACCCTCTGGAATCTATGTAGCCATGTATGCCTTGGAGGATGTATCAGGTACAATGAGATTCCACCACGAGAGATAAGGTTCAGGTAAATCTTGAAAAGCTGAGTGTGTTAAGATGACATTAAAGAGGTCTTATCGGTGTTTTACGGAGACATTAAGCAACCTATATTTGCAAAAGCGCGTAAAATCGTCCATATGTCAGTGAATATCCGTCATCTTACTCTCGGTCTAGTTATAGGTATCGTCCTGCTTTTGGGCCTCCTATTGATACTGCCGATAGATGTCGTGTATAAAGTACCTGTAACCACCAAGGTCTACCCGGCCAAAGAATGGCAACTCATCCAGGATCAATCCGACTACCACACGAGAACTATTTCGAGAACGAGGACGAGAGACAATAAGGATCAGAACTTTGTATTTCAAAGAGGCGATGTTGTAAGTCTTGATATCCATCCGGAGGTAAGTTATTCCAGATATGTAGAAAAGGACTCAGTCATTCTGACGTTCCGTTCACGGATGTTGGACCTTAGGATCCAACAAGCCATGAATGAGCGGGCCATCCAGTTCTCCAACCTCAGGGCCGGTGAGACTGCAATGAAACTTCCACTCTATCAGGAGGCACAGGATGCCGTTTCATTGGCAGAAGCCAATCTGGAGCTTCAGGAGCTGAACCTTGGGCGCATGACGCGACTATTTGAAGATGGAGTCATCTCCAAGTTCGAGTTGGATAGTCAGACCAATCTTTACAAGGTTGCTGAACAAGAGCTTAGAATCGCTGAGCGCAGATTGTTCAGCACCACCTTTGAGAACAAACCAGAAGATGTGGAGGTTTTTGCCACACGGATAGGTACGGCAGAAAAAGAGTTGGAGATCTTACTCTCACAGGAACTCTTGTACGATTTGAAAGCACCTTTCTCTGGATGGGTGCAGTTCTATCCTCAAGAAGGAGTGATTCTTTCTGTTTCAGACACATCTATGAAGAGTTTGGTCTTTCCATTCCCACTCTCAAAAAAAGACGTTATAAAGAAAGGTTCGACACTGGTCCTGGAAGACGAGAACGGACTTCAGGAGATTCCATTCCATCTTGATCACACGACTGGATTCATCAATGGCCAACAATTCATCATGGGCACTGGGCTTGGTAAAGGACTTACTGCTGAGATCGGGGAGATCAATGAGGCCTATGTGCGCTGTGACACCTTGACCATCGGTCGTTATCTTCTGAGGAAACTAGCTACCCGACAGTGAGGCACGAAGTAAAGTACATCGTACCCACTTCCTATCGTTCCGCATTAAGGGACATGATTCGGCCCTTTGTTAATGTGGACAAACACGCTGTCAATCGTGAGAAGAATACCTACACGGTCCGAAGCATCTACTTAGACACCCCTGACCTACTCTTTTATCGCGATAAGATAGAAGGCGTCCCCTATCGGATAAAACTGAGGATTAGAGGCTACAACAGGGCAGCGGACGACTCGCCAGTCTTTTTCGAAATCAAGAGAAAACATATGATTCCCATGACCAAGAATAGGGCACCCCTTCCCTATGCTACGGTCAAGGACATCCTAGAGGGAAGAGTGGACCCTACCTCTGTCCAAGGACTGAAGAATGAACGTCAAATGGAGGACTTGAAACGTTTTCTTTTTCAATTGCATATAGGAAGTTTGGCGCCTACTGTTCTCGTAGTGTATGATCGAGAGCCTTACGAGGCCAAGGAGGATAGCACGGTGCGGATCACCTTTGACAAGGACCTTAAAAGCGCCCCACTTCCTTCAATACATGACCTCTATACAGACCGACTTAAATCTGTCTTGGAGAATCACTTCATTCTTGAGGTCAAGTACAATAGGCATTATCCTGAATGGATGCAGTCCATTACCAACGCTTTCAATATCAAGCAATGCTCAGCTTCCAAGTATTGCATGTCTGAGAATCACCCGATGATCCTAGCCCAGAAACCGTGGCAAATGTTCCAACGAAGACCAGATACCATCAGTTATGTTTGAGGATTTTCAGAATATTACCGCTAACAATAGCGATCCGCTCATCATACTGAAAAACTTGGGTGTGGCGCTGCTGTGCGGCCTGATCATCGCCCTGGTGTATCGCAACTCTTATCGCGGTGCCAGCTACTCTGCCCAATTCGTCAATTCGCTCGTTCTGTTGTCATTGATCACTTCAGTGGTCATCATGGTCATTGGTAACAACCTCGCCACTGCTTTCGGGCTGGTCGGTGCCATGAGTATCATTCGTTTTAGGACAGCGGTGCGGGATGTTCAGGATATCGTCTTCATCTTCTTCTCATTAGCTATAGGACTCGCTGCAGGCGTTGGACTTGGTACTCTGGCCATAATAGGAACAGTGTTCATAGGCCTCATCGTGTTCTTAGTCATAGCCACTGATCTGAGTGCCCCTAAGCAAAGGCACTATATGCTCCAAATCAGCTTCAATGACGGTTCCCAACAAGCCGAATTGGAAGAAATCCTCAAGAAATTCTGTTCCTCCATTAAACTCATTAGCTACCAGAGCAATGAGATGAATTCTTTCATACAGGTCTATTATCACGTTCAATTGGCCAAGCGCTCAGAGCACAATCTATTGGTCGATGCGCTGAAATCTGTCACTAGCGTTGATAATGTGAGTCTTTTCTTCGATGATGTGGAGCCAAGGCTCTGACATCGATCCTCCTCCTTCTTTCTTAGTTCTAGAACAAAATTTCATCTTATCCGTATAACGGATTAGTCGATTGATTTAAGCCCTTTATCGAAGTTAATCACTTGACATGGATTCTCACCTGAGGTAATTTTGCTTCAGCTAAAAGAAACACAGCGTGGTCACGTCCACCTGTTTATTGAGGATTACAATTAAACGCTATGAAGAAACATTACCCTCAGGTTTAGGTTTCCTGTGCCCTATTTTCTACGAAATCACTACGTAACGTGCTGATTTTCGCATTTCTCTCTCTATTTACTGTTTTCAGCACAAGTTCCATCAGCGGAGCTGAGCCTGCAGATGAGTATGAGCAAACATGCACTCTTAACCTTCCTGGCATCAGTGCCAGTAATGGGTGTGCGCAACTCACAGGATACCCTACCTCTAATTTTGGACCAGTGGAGTTCATGTGGGCAAGGAATACCGGATCAAGCATTGAAGCTATGACCGGATGGTCCACGACTCAGACATTGACCTATTGCCCTAGCCAGAGCGGTGATTACCGAATCTGCGCTCGTGTAGTGGGATGTGGACAGATCTATGAATCCAATGATGTCCATGTCCAAGTGGATCCTTGTGGATCATTGACAGGGCTTTACATCTATTCCCAGAGCAGTGATAGTCCAGTTATAGGCCCCATCTCAAATGGCCAGACCATTCAATCCTCTTCACTTCCGAATGCCTATTACCTCTCAGTTCAAACATCAGGAGCCATTGAGAGTGTCATCTTGAATGTCGATGGTTCGGTGATTACTGAGAATGTTGTTCTCTATACCTTCCCTGGAAACGCTGAAAATGGAACGAATTGGACCAATGGCATCGGTAGTCATACTGTTTCAGCGACTGGCTTACAAGGAAAGGAATAGAAAAGATGCGATAAATGGACGCGAAATGACCAAACTTCGAGGCAGTTAGGTTCAAAGGCTTCGTTAAGTGACCATCGGGGCCTTTTCTATTCCTAGGCCTTTGTCAGGTCGGAGTCTATAAGTACCTTGACCCGATACATTATCCCCTATGAGATCAACACATCTTTTCTTCTGCTTTATCCTTTTTGGCCTCACATTGACCGCTCAAAGAGCATTGACCAATGAGGACATCTGGTATAGCCCTACATTCCAAATGGACTACGTGGGCGGTTTCCGTTCCATGGGTGACGGACTTCATTATACGAGTCTAGAGATGGAGGATGGCCGGGCTGCCATCGTCAAGTATTCTTATATCACAGGAGAACGGGTTTCCAAAGTAATGGATGACGCATCTTTACCAGAAGGCAACTCGCTGAGCGACTATTCTTTCAGTGAGGATGAATCCAAGATGTTGATCGCTACCGATCAGGAGTCCATCTACAGAAGGTCCTCAAAAGCCAATTATTTCATTTATGATATGAGCAGTGGTACAAGCAGTCCCTTGAGTGCGAATGCCGACTCCAAGCTCAGACTTGCAGAATTCTCTCCTAATGGCCAGATGGTCGCCTTCGTCCAGGAGAATGACCTTTACGTCAAGACCATATCAAGTGGTGAGGAAACAAGGGTCACGAATGACGGGTCATTTAATGCCATCATCAATGGGGCGACAGATTGGGTGTATGAGGAAGAATTCGGGTTTGACAAGGGGTTCTATTGGTCCAAGGACAGCAAGTACATCGCCTTTTACAGATTTGATGAATCCGAGGTCAAAGAGTTCTCCATGGATATGTTCATGGGCGAACTGTACCCTTCTCAATACCGATTCAAGTATCCTAAGGCTGGAGAAGCGAATTCTATGGTCACCATCCATGTCTACACCATTGGTGCTGGAACCACGCAACGCATCGACCTAGGTGAAGAAGAACATTATGTACCCCGAATCAAATGGGCGGACTCAAGTGCTAAGCTCTGCATCTCAAGGATGAATCGCCACCAGAACCATCTGGAGCTGCTCATGGCCGATATACAATCGGCAAGAGGTCCAATCATCACCCCAATCATTTTCTACGATGAAAAGAGCAAGACCTATATAGAGGTGAGTGATGACCTCATCTTCTTGAAGGATGGAAAACAGTTCCTCATGACGAGCGATAGGGATGGCTATAATCACATCTATCACTTCGATTCCAAAGGCCAAGTGATCAAACAAGTGACCAATGGAACATGGGACGTAGTCGAATTCTATGGCTATGATGAGACCACAGCCAGATTATTCTACTCCTCGAGTGAAGAAGGAGTGACCGAGAAGAACGTATATAGCATAGACCTCAAAGGAAAAAAGAAGCGACTCAGTCCCAAAGATGGAATGAGCGATGTGGAATTCTCCAGCGGATACAAGAACTTCATCATATTCCATAGTGATGCAAATACTCCTTACGACATCACCTTGTACTCAGCCAATGGAAAGATCATCAGACAGTTGGTGGATAATGCCGACCTCAAGAAAACGATGGACTCCTTCGGATTCCAGCCCAAGGAGTTCTTTACTTTCACGACAGAAAGAGGGGATGATTTGAATGGGTGGATGATCAAGCCAAAGGACATGGTCAAAGGTCAGGCTTATCCTGTACTCCTGGCCATCTATGGTGGCCCTGGGAGCAATACGGTGAACAACTCCT
>JAQCAN010000074.1 GCA_027621335.1 Bacteroidota bacterium | reverse complement strand
CACCTCTGGCTCTACTCCAAGATGCTCCTCTACCCTCTCCATAGTCACTGGAAGGGTGGCCGCGCTACTGCTGGTGCTGAAGGCCAAAAGCTGCGCAGGTGAGATGCCATTCAAGAAGAACCTTGGACTCTTCTTGGTAAAGATCCAAACTCCTGTGATGTAGAGCAAGATCATACAGATAAGACCAAGAACGACCGTGAGGGCATACATGCCCAGAGCGGCAAACAGGTCGGCACTTGGGGCTTCCACGACCAAGGCTGCCATAAGCGCAAATACGCCATAGGGCGCAGTCAGCATGATAAGGTCGATGAGCTTGAGGATGACCTCATTGAAGCCATCGAAGAAATCCTTGACGGGTTTGGCCGTTTCAAATGGGATGAGGATCAATCCCATGCCGAAGAAGATGGCGAAGAAGATGACCTGCAGCATGTTCCCGTTCTCCGTGGAGGCCTTGATGATGTTATCAGGCACCAGGTCGATGAGCGCCTGAAGAGGGCCGGCATTCTTCTGGTTCTCTGCGGCTTTGATCTTAGAATCGGCATCGCCCGCATAAGCCGACAAAAGTTCGGTCCGTGTGTCTTCGCTCAAGGTCTTCCCTGGCCCAATGGCATTCACCGCCACCAAACCGATGGACACTGCAATGACCGTAGTGAGGATATAGGTTCCGATGGTCCGACCTCCCATAGCTGAGAGCGAGGAGAGGTCCTTAAGGTCGCTCACGCCTTTGATGAGGGATCCCAGTATAAGCGGCACAGCAATGAGCTTGAGCGCATTGATGAAGATGGTCCCGAAGGGCTTCACCCAATCCCCGACCCAGTCTCCTCCTCCATCCAAGGTGGACATGCCCCAGCCGAAGAGGACACCAAGGGCCATTCCCAATAAGATCTTCCAATGCAGTGCCAATTTCTTCATAGGTCTGAGGGTAAAGCGTCCAAGATACACATCGGCAATTAACCGAAGATGGTGCGGCTGAGCTTATGGGCATTCTCGGTGTTGGAGAAATTCTGTTCCAAGATGTCCTTTCGTTTCATCCGGTCTTGTTCTGAGAACGTCTTGCGCCAAAGTCGCTCGAGGGCCGCTTGCATCTGAGGCCCATCCTCCACTATCTCACAGCAAGACTCCAAGCCTGTCTTATCCACCATAGGAGGATTGACCAATACATGTCCTCCATTGAACAGACTGAAAAGCAATTTCAGCTTCATCCCTGTGGCTTGGAAGGTCGGGAGGATGTTCACCTGCGCCTTTTGTACCAAGTCCATCAGAAGCGTTCCATCTCCTTCCATCAGCTCGACATTGGTCATCAAGGACGCCTTCTTTCTGAGCTTCCTTGACGCTCCATTCCCGAAGATGATAAGCTTTTTGTCCAGTCCTTTGAAGACCTCATCCATGAGGAACTTGGCCGCTTTCTCATTCTCCGAGACCGAGAGGTTGCCATGATAGAGCGCGAAGCTTTCCTTTTCTCGAGGTTCTGCCAAAGTCTCGTTGGCATGGAATGGCGGCAGCCAGGTGACCTCATCATTGATCTGCTTGAAATGCTCCTGATCCATAGGCGAGATGGCAAAGAGCCCTTTGGCCAAGGCCAATTGCCGCTCAAAGCCTCTTAATTTCCTTGCCTCACGGTTCAGATAGAGCCGTTTCAAATAGCCGCTCTCTCCATCGGCCAAGGCATGGTAGTAATCATGCTCGACATTGTGCGTGCGGACAAACTTGTCCCTCTCCTTCAGATCGGGATGGTCCAAGTAATAGCAGGAGTGCAGTCCCTCAAAGAGGATCGGGTGCTCATCTTGCTTCAAATGCCTCAACAGGGCATCATGCTGCCTGCTTACCACGATGAAGGGCAATGGATGGATGAGCAGGCTGCGGTTCATGTTCCGCGGGTAGTAATAGACCTTCTCGCAGATGGTCTTGATCTCATCTTGGGAGGACCGGCCATAGGTGAAGCAATGCAAGTGCACCTTCACCCCGATGGCATGGAGGGCTTTGACCTTATAGAATACATCGATGACGCCTCCGTAGTCCGCGGGCCATGGCACATCGAAGGATATGATATGAAGGTGCTTATCCATCCAGACCTGCATAGATGGATTTCAAGACCACGCTTTCCTTGGTCCAATTCAATTCCTGATACGCCCGCTGGGTCGCTTCTCGGTAGGGGCTCAACTGATCAGGACGGCTAAACATCTCCTCCACCGTCTTGGCTATAAGCACAGGGGCTATGGCCTCCAATGAACGTCCTATGCCATATTCAGAGACCAAGCGCTTGCTCTCCAAGGTAGGACCGCCTAGGACTGGGATTCCCGCAGCGATGTAATCGAAGATCTTATTCGGGAGGGCATACTCATAGTTCAGGTTATCGCCCTTCTCCAAGCTCAAGCCCAGGTCGGCATTCAGTGTGAACTGCATCATCTCCTCATAGGGCATCCTATCCCTGAAGTGGACCCGATGTCCGAGTTGATATAAGTCCACCATACTTTTCAGCCCCTCGAAGACATCCCCAGAACCAAGAAAGAGCAAGTGGTAGTCCTCAGGCAATTCACGCATGGCCAGTATGGCCTCCTCAGCGCCCTTACTGACGTTGATACCCGCTCCTTGGAGGATGAGCAGTCGGGCCTGTTCAGGCAGGCCCAATTCCGCTCTGGTCCTTTCCTTTTTCCATTCCTTGAAAGGGGGCACATTCCTCAATACCTTGACCTCAGGGCCATAGGTCTTTTGATAATGCTCAGCGATGGAAGCACTCACGGTGTAGACATGTTTCAACCTAGGGAAAATGGCCTTTTCGATGAGGAGCCAGACTTTCCTTGCCAATCGACCTTTCAGCTCGGGGACCTCGGTGAAGAATTCATGGCTGTCATAGACGATGTCTGTTCTGGCAAAGGAGGTGTACCCCAGAAAAGACGCCAAGAGCGTATCCAGATCATTGGCATGAACAACATCCCAATCCCTCTTCATCAGCCTGAAGAAAAAACGGATGTTCAGCTCCAGATAGAAGAGCGGGCCTTTGTCAAAGAAGAGCTCCAATCGCTCAGTGGGGTAGGGTCGGGTGAGGCCCGTGCTGAAAGGTCTCAAGCGGCCGATGACCTTCACCTCATGACCCATATCCATCAGTGTATGGCAAGTCTTGTCCACACGTTGATCCGAGCTGATATCGTTACTGACTAGAAGAAGGATGCGTTTACCCATGTGTTCGTCCGAACGGCTATTTCCATAGGGAATTGTGGAAATGTGTCCGAAGATAGCATGGTAGAACGAAATAGAGGCCTCATCTTCGTGCCTATGTCCATCACCATTGACCGTCATTATCCACTGCAGGCCCTGAACACCTTCGGCTTGGATGTGCGTGCCGAGCGCTTCTGTAGATTCCATGACGTGGAAAGCTTGAAGGAAGCCTTGGAGGCTGCCCAAGGATTGCCCAAGCTCATCTTGGGAGGTGGAAGCAATGTCCTTTTCACCTCCGACTTCCAAGGCACGGTGCTGAAGAATGAGGTCAAAGGCATCACACAGATCTATCAGGACGGCTCCTGCGTGCGACTGGAAGTGGGAGCAGGTGAGGTTTGGCATGACCTGGTTCTGCATACGGTGGAGCATGGCTGGGGAGGACTGGAGAACATGAGCCTCATTCCCGGTTCATGTGGGGCAGCTCCCATGCAGAACATCGGAGCCTATGGCGTGGAGATGAAGGATACCTTCTTAAAGCTGAAAGCCTATCATATACAGAGCGGAGAAGTTCATGAATTCACCAAGGAGCAATGCGAGTTCGGCTATCGGGAGAGTGTCTTCAAGCGGAAGTTGAAAGGGCAATATGTCATCCTCTCCATCACCGTGCAAGTGAGCAAGGATCCTATCCTGAACACCAGCTATGGCGCCATTGAAAAAGAATTGGAAGTGATGGGTGCAAAGTCCACGGTGCAGAGTGTCTCAGAGGCGGTCATCCGCATCCGACAAAGCAAATTGCCAGACCCTGCGGTCATAGGGAATGCCGGAAGCTTCTTCAAGAATCCCGTCATTGATGCGACCCTCTTCAATGAGATCATACAGGCCCATCCTGACATGCCGCACTATCCCGCTCCTGAAGGCCATAAGCTAGCTGCAGGCTGGCTGATCGAGCAATGCGGCTGGAAAGGCAAGGACCTAGGCGGCTATGGGGTCCATGATCGGCAGGCCCTTGTCCTGGTGAACAGAGGTCAAGCCACTGGAAAAGCAATCTATGCCTTATCGGAAGAAATCATCCGCTCGGTGAAAGGACAATTCGGGGTGGACTTGGAAAGGGAGGTGAATATTGTTTGAAGGTAACAAGTGACTCCCACGGACAGCATCAGGCTGCTTACCTTTGGCCCTTCAAGAAAAGAACGTCCTTCATTTCAAGAGGACATCAAAAGAACTTACACCATGGCTGAAGATAAAAAGCCCAAGCAAGGGCAACTGAACATCGAACTCACTGAGGATATCGCAGGAGGGGTCTATTCCAACTTATGTGTCATCACGCATTCCCAAAGCGAATTCGTGCTGGATTTCATCCGTGTGATGCCGGGCATGCCCAAGGCCAAAGTGCAGTCTAGGATCATCCTCACGCCTCAGCACGCAAAGCGCTTGCAGAGGGCCTTGGCGGAAAACATCAGCCGATTCGAGAATCAGCATGGGGATATCTCCGAAGCGGGCATGCCTGAGATAGGCCTTCCAATGAACTTCGGAGGACCAACAGGCGAAGCCTGATCACCTCCTTAAAGTTCGAAGACGGGGTTCACCCTATCCAGCTCCACCCTTCTTTCGCCTCGCTTCACCGTGCAGAGGACATTCTGTGAATCGTGTTCAAGGAAGAGTAAGTAGTCCTTGGCGGCCGCAGTCTCAAGGAACAATTCTTTCTCACTCAAGGTGAGAAGGGGGCGGGTGTCATAGCCCATAACGAAAGGCAGTGGGATGTGTCCTGTGGAGGGCAAGAGGTCGGCCATGAAGACCAAGGTCTTCCCCTTGTAGCTGATCTGCGGGATCATCTGGCTCTCCGTGTGGCCATCGGCAAAGAAGATGTCCACGTTATTGAAGACGTCTCTGGTCCACTGGCCATTGCGTTGGATGAATTTCAGCTGCCCACTCTCTTGGATGGGCAGGATATTCTCTTTCAGGAAGGAGGCTTTCTCCCTAGGGTTGGGCTCAGTGGCCCATTTCCAATGTTGTTCATTGCTCCAATACACGGCATTCTTGAAGGCTGGACGGAATTGCCCTTCCCCATTCCGTTCAATGGCCCCACCACAGTGGTCGAAATGCAGATGGGTCAGGAAGACATCGGTGATATCATCGCGGTGGAATCCGTGTGCCGCGAGGCTCTTGTCCAAGGTATCATCCCCATGCAGGTAATAGTGCTTCAGGAACTTCTCGTCCTGCTTGGTGCCAATGCCTGTATCGAAGAGCATAAGACGGTCCTCATCCTCCATGAGCAAACAGCGCATAGCCCAAGGGCAGAGGTTGTTCTCATCGGCTGGATTGCTGCGTTGCCAAATGGATTTCGGGACCACTCCGAACATGGCTCCTCCATCAAGTTTGAAGCGTCCGGTCTCTATACTGTACAGTTGCATGCTATGGTGAATTATGACGTGAACAAAAGTTCTACGGGGCTAATGTACGGATGCCCTTTCAGAGGAACTTCACTGGCATGAGAGTACACTTTATCGCTATTGGCGGAGCCGCCATGCACAACCTGGCCATCGCCTTGAAACGCAAAGGAATGGAGGTCACTGGATCGGATGATCAGATCTTCGACCCCTCCAGAGGTCGCTTGGAGAAGGAAAACATATTGCCTGCGGAGATGGGCTGGTTCCCTGAAAAACTGGATGCTTCAATGGACGCCATCATCCTAGGGATGCATGCCAGGGAAGATAATCCCGAGCTTCTCAAAGCCAAGGAACTCGGCCTCACCATCTTCTCCTATCCAGAATACCTCTACGAGCAATCCAAGGCAAAGACCCGCGTGGTCATTGGAGGCAGCCATGGCAAGACCAGCATCACCGCCATGATCCTCCATGTGCTGGGGCAAGTGGGCATGGACTACGACTTCATGGTAGGCGCTCAGCTGGATGGATTCGATTGCATGGTCAAGTTGAGCGATGCGCCCTTGATTATCTTGGAAGGCGATGAATACCTCTCCTCTCCCATCGACCGTAGGCCCAAGTTCCACCTGTATCAGCCAGAGATTGCCGTGCTCAGTGGCATAGCTTGGGATCACATCAATGTCTTCCCCACCTTCACGAATTATGTGGAGCAATTCGAGCGCTTTGCTGAGACCATTGCCGATGGTGGCACTCTGATCTATTATGACGGGGATGACCGCTTGAGGGCCATTGCCAAGAAGCAAGGGCATCGCATTCAGTGCTTGTCCTATGGCACACATCCGCACGTCATAGAGCACGGCATCACCTATTTGGAACATGGGGAGGAGCGCACATCCCTTCAGGTCTTCGGCAAGCATAACCTGCAGAATCTAAATGCGGCTTTATTGGTCTGCAAGAGCTTGGCCGTGAACGAAGAAGACTTCTATGAAGCCATTGCCAGCTTCGGTGGAGCGGCCAGACGCTTGGAATTATTGCAAGAGCTACCGGATCATGTGGCCTATAAAGACTTCGCCCATAGCCCTTCAAAACTGAAAGCCACCACGGAGGCCTTGAAGGAGCAATATCCTGACCGGGAGCTCATCGCCTGCATGGAGCTGCACACCTTCAGTAGCCTGAACAAGAATTTCCTTCAGGAATATAAGGGCAGCATGAGCAAGGCCGATAGAGCCTTCATCTTCTATGATCCCGAGGTCATAGCCCATAAGCGACTAGAGCCCATCAGCAAGGAAGAGGTCAGAGCCGCGTTCGGAGAAGGAAACCTCTTCGTCTTCGACTCTTCGGAAGAGATGGTGAAGGCTTTGAGGGACATGGATTGGCACGGAAAGAACCTGTTGCTTATGAGCTCAGGCAATTTCAAAGGACTGGATCTGAAAGCCTTCGCCAAGGAATTGCTCACTTGAGATAGCGCTGCATCCCTTTAAAGATGAAGGAGGTGATGAAGCTGTAGAAGAAAGCCGTCATGGTGAGTGCCAAGAGCGAATAGGAAGCTTGCGGTAGTGCAGAGAACAGGATGCGTCCCAATGAGGTCCTTTGTTCCTCAAGAAAGCTTTCCTTGTCCATGCTTGGGTCCACATTCTCCGATTTGCGGAAGGCCTCCCATCCACCCGCGGATTCGATTCCTTTCTGAGTCTGGATGACCACCTCTTCCAAGCGACTCTCGAAGAAATCGGCATCTAAGAACTTGTAGTAGCAGAAGATGCCGATGCTCACCAAAAGCACATAGGTAGCTGCAGGTCGCATGCCCGCCTTGAGCAGATGGAAGAGTTCCATGCTTGTAGCTGCGCCCTTCCTGACCCCTGAATACACCAGGATCGCAATGAAGAGCAAGTTCAAAAAGATGCCTGCCTGAAGGGTGTCGGTGACGATGGACGTATAGAAGATGATGATCTTCACGACCATCCATGTCAAGGCAAATAGAAGTGGTATACGCATGGGTGGAGGTCTATTGGCTTCTGAGCCCCAAAATAGGCTAAAGCAAAGAAGGTCGAATAAAAAAAGCCCTTCGCTATTCAAGCGAAGGGCTTCAACATCATTCAGTATGGTATCAACCGTTCATTGAAATGAGGAATTCCTCATTGTTCTGAGTCGAGGTGATACGGTCCTTGATGAACTCCATGGCTTCGATCGGGTTCATGTCAGACAAATGCTTCCTAAGGATCCAAACCCTCTGGAGTGTATCCTTGTCCATGAGCAGATCCTCTCTTCTCGTTCCAGACGCAGGAATGTCGATGGCTGGGTAGACTCGCTTGTTGGCCAATTTACGATCCAACTGCAGTTCCATGTTACCTGTTCCCTTGAATTCTTCGAAGATGACTTCGTCCATCTTGGAACCCGTCTCGGTCAAGGCTGTCGCAAGGATGGTCAAAGACCCTCCGTTCTCGATCTTACGGGCAGCACCGAAGAAGCTCTTAGGCTTCTGAAGCGCGTTCGCATCCACACCACCGGTCAATACCTTACCTGAAGCAGGAGAGACGGTGTTGTAGGCACGGGCCAGACGAGTGATGGAATCCAATAGGATACAGACGTCATGTCCGCACTCTACCATGCGCTTGGCTTTCTCCAAGACGATATTGGCGATCTTCACGTGACGCTCCGCAGGCTCATCAAAGGTGGAGGCTACGACCTCAGCTTTCACGCTTCTAGCCATATCCGTTACTTCCTCAGGACGTTCATCGATCAAAAGGATGATGAGGTAGACCTCAGGGTGATTCTCCGCAATGGCATTCGCCACATCTTTCAATAGAACGGTCTTACCGGTCTTAGGCTGTGCTACGATCATTCCTCTCTGTCCCTTTCCAATAGGCGAGAAAAGGTCCATGATTCGGGTAGAGATGTTCTTATTATTCCCTGAAAGGTTCAACTTCTGACTAGGGAACAATGGGGTGAGGTACTTGAAAGGCACACGGTCCCTCACGAATTCAGGATCACGACCATTGATGCTCTCCGCAGAGATCAGTGGGAAGTACTTCTCTCCGATACGTGGCGGACGGATCGGTCCTTTGACTGTATCACCCGTCTTCAAGCCATAATGCTTGATCTGCGCTTGGCTCACATAGACATCATCAGGAGAATTCAGATAGTTATAGTCTGAACTTCTCAAGAAGCCATAGCCATCAGGCATGGTCTCCAAGACACCTTCTTGGACGATCAGCCCATCGAAGTTGTACCCGTACTCTTCTTCTTTAGGGGCTTTCGGCTTTCTGTCTTGACCATTGCGGTCATTCCTTCTCTCCTTATTTCCACGATCGTTGTTTCTGGGTCCTCCTTCCTTGTTGGTGTTCTCCTTGGAATCCTCCGAGCCGTTCACCTCCTTGTTCTCAGGTCGCTTTTGTTCGTCCTTGTTGATATTATTCTCAGGTCGCTTCTGTTCGTCCTTTGAATCACGCTGGCGGTCTCTCGGACCTTCATGCCTCTTCTCACGTGGAGGGCGCTCGTCCCTTTTTCTTTCCTGAACAGGCTCTTCCTTCTTTTCAGAATCCTCAGTCCCAGCAGGAGCATCTTCCTTCGCTATTGGGTTGATTGCTTGTTCATCTAGGATGCGATAGATCACATCTTGTTTCTTAAGGGTCTTGAAATTTGAAATGTTCAGCTTCTCTGCTATTTCTTGAAGCTCGGTCACTTTCATGCCGCTTAGTTCTATAATGTCATACATGACTATTGGGATATACTTTGAAAAATTGTGAAGCGACCTACGTCTTGGCCGCTGGATTGGAAAAAGATAGTGTGATGGATGGGACCTTCCAGAATGGAAATATCCCGAATCAGGTTGCAATATTAGCATAATTTGAAAAGCAAAGCACTTTCAGTATTCATAAAGACTTGAGCGTGAGCACCCCAATTCAGAACATTGTCTATATTTCGTGGCGCCAAATGTCACTTTAAAGCATGCTTCAACGTATCCAAACTTTATTTCTTTCAGGCGCAATCGTGCTTATTGGTCTGATGTCCCTCTGGCCATTGGCCACGATCGCGGAAGTGGACTACACCATTTTCGGAGGAGGCTTCACTGCATCTCAGAACCTACTTCCCTTTCCAATGAGCTTCATAGGCTATCTCATCATGGCCACCCTCCTTGTGACCATCTTCCTGTTCAAGGATAGAAAACGCCAATTGCTTTTAGGGAGAATGAGCTATGTACTTATACTGGCCTATATCGTGGTGGCCTCCATTTCATTGGAAGGTGTGATTTCAGGTCTTTCTGACAGGAATGCTGTGAGCTATGGAATCTCACTATTTTTGCCCTTATTGGCCTTAGGCTTGGTTCATCTGGCTAACAGAGGAATAAAGCGTGACGAAGAACTTGTTCGTTCTTTGGATCGACTCAGGTAAGTGTTAACAACGACTGCTAAAATGATGTCAAAACAGCTCCTCGTCTGCCTTCTGTTCATCTGCCCTTTTCTAGGAGAATTGGCGGCTCAGACGACCATCAAAGGACAGATCTTAGACTCCACCACAAAGGAGACCCTGATCGGTGCGGCTGTTGTCATAGAAGGAACGAGCATCGGAGTGACCACAGATATTGATGGAAAGTTCAGCCTCCAGACGGACCGCAGCCTTCCTTTGAATCTTCAGATCAGCTTCCTGGGATATTCGACCAGGATCATCAATGTGACTTCGGCCAACGCCTCTAACATCAAGGTCAACCTGGAGAGTGACGCAGTTCTCATGACAGCCGTAGAGGTGAAAGCTCAGCGCACGTATTTTGCAACTGCTTTTGCACGTTTGACCGTGGAACGCATGGATGCATTGGC
>JAQCAN010000073.1 GCA_027621335.1 Bacteroidota bacterium | reverse complement strand
GAGAATTTCATTACCGAGCTTCGTGAGCACGTTGCTGAATCGCTTGACAGCCATCGCTGAGCGCCATGAAGAAGTGGCCAAGCTCATTGTAGATCCATCGGTGATCTCCAATATGGACCGCTACACTAAGTTGATGAAGGAGTATAAGGACTTGGAGCCAATCGTTCAGGCGAGGGATACTTATGCAAAACTCCTTCAGGACATTGATTCAGCTCAGCGCATGCTGGCCTCAGAGACCGATGAGGATTTCAGGAATATGGCCAAAGCTGAATTGGACAGATTGCAGACTGAGAAGGAGAATTTGGATGAGGACGTGAAGATGCTCCTCATTCCCAAGGATCCTGAGGATGGGAAAGATGTCATCATGGAACTCAGAGCAGGAACAGGCGGGGATGAAGCAAGCATCTTCGCTGGGGATTTGTTCAGGATGTATTCCAAGTACATCTCAGATAAAGGCTGGCAGCTGGAGATCGTGGATTATAATGAAGGGACATCAGGAGGGTATAAGGAGATGATCTTCAATGTCAAGGGGCCGAGTGCTTATGGTGAGCTCAAGTACGAAGCAGGCGTGCATCGCGTGCAACGAGTACCCCAGACGGAAACCCAAGGACGCATCCATACCTCGGCCGCCACTGTCATCGTGATGCCAGAGGCTGATGAATTCGATGTGGAATTGAACTTGAATGACATACGAAGAGATGAATTCTGCTCTTCGGGGCCAGGTGGTCAAAGTGTGAATACCACGTATTCAGCTATTCGATTGACGCACTTACCCTCAGGTTTGGTCGTTCAATGCCAGGATGAGAAATCCAAATTGAAGAATTACGACAAGGCGTTGAAAGTGCTGCGTTCAAGGCTATATGAAATGGAACTGAACAAGCGCCTCGAAGAGGAAAGCAAGAAAAGGAAGAGCATGGTCTCCAGCGGTGATCGCAGTGCTAAGATCAGGACCTACAATTATCCCCAAGGCCGTGTGACCGATCACCGCATCAACCTGACCTTGTATAACCTCTCTGCTATCATGGACGGAGATCTTCATGAGATCATAGAATCACTGAAAATGGCAGAGAATTCTGAGAAACTCAAAGCAGGAGAGAACGTATGACACGCCAAGATCTCATAGAGCACATCCATATCAAAGGTTCCTTTCTCTGCGTAGGTCTTGACCCCGTCAAAGAGAAGATTCCACCTCACCTTATGGCTCATGAGGATTGGATCCTTCAGTTCAATATGGCCATCATAGATGCAGTTGCACCTTACTGTGTGGCCTTCAAACCGAATACTGCCTTCTACGAAGCCTATGGCAGTTGGGGCTGGGAACAGCTGGAGCAATCGGTCGCATACATCAAAGCTCATCATCCCCATCACTTCATCATTGCTGATGCAAAGCGAGGGGATATAGGCAATACATCATCCATGTATGCTCAGGCTTTCTTCGATCGGATGGATGTCGATGCGATTACAGTCGCTCCCTATATGGGGGAAGACTCGATCAGGCCTTTTTTGGAGTTCGAGGGGAAATGGGTCATCGTTCTGGCATTGACCTCTAACAAAGGGGCTAAGGATTTCCAGTATCATGGAGCCGAACCTCTTTACAAAGAGGTCATTAAGAAGGTCGGCCAATGGGGAGACTCAAATAGCCTCATGTTCGTAGCTGGTGCGACCAAAGCGGAGCAACTCAATGAACTTAGAGAGGTGGCTAAAGACCACTTCTTATTGGTCCCAGGTGTTGGAGCCCAAGGAGGTAGCCTTGAAGAAGTCTATAAACAGTCCTGCTTGAAACAGGACATTGGATTATTGGTGAACTCAAGTCGAGGAATCATCTATGCAGGAAAGGGAGAGAATTTCTCAGAGCGAGCTGGCCATGAGGCAATGGAGCTCAACAAAGTGATGACCCGATTAATCAGAGAATCAGTCTAAGAGTATACCTATATTAAGTGACGAACGTAGAGCAAAAGCCATACCGTCCATTTGGCTGAGGAGTAGAGAATAATTCCCGTTCACCCCATCGTTCGAGGAGAAACCATACCCACCGCCCAAGGAGATATCTACTAGGAAGATATCGCTGAAAACCCATTGTTTACCAAGGTTGATAATGAACCCTCCGTACACCTCCGTCTGATTGTTCAAGTTCTCTCTATTCCCGAATTCATCTCGTCTGGTCTCGTCATAGAAGAATGAGCCGATCTGGACCTCGGGCTTGATATATCCTCCTTTCAACAAGTGACTTTACTTCATGCCTCGCATGACATAGTCAGGCGTATTGATGAACTTATAACCTCCTCTGAAGAAAAATCCTTTCACCGATTCCTCATTGACCGAATACATCCAGTCTTGCCCACTGAAGATGTCATAATTGTATCCATAGTCATAGTCCAGGCGCCCAGGAATCTGGCCTACACCGATGAAGCCTACATTACTTCGCCCTGGAGAGATGCTCTTTTCATATCCCACCTCCAGGTAATAATTGCTCAGAGGAGAGAGGAAATTGAATTTGATAGCCTTGGTCCGTTGATCGGCATAGAAGGCTGGGTCATCCATACCACTCTGGATGGTCTCTTCTTTCCCATCCATTACCAGTTTACTTACCGCAGCTTTGTCAATCTCGATAAGCACGGATGAATCGGTAGGTGATACATACTTTATCGCATCTAGGCTGATCTCCACCACTTTCACATAGAGGATGCTCCCATCCTTCTTATGGATCTCATGTTGACTCATCCCATCAATGGAGAAGAAAAGGCCCATGGCCAAGAGTAAGAGGGTAAGGGAGGTTCTCATGTTCAAGAGGTTTTTAGATAACACAAAAATAGAGTAACAACCTATGGGCCAACAATCTACTTTTAGACCATGAAGCGGATTCCTGAGGAGTACATCCACTACATATGGCAATATGGTCTATATGATCAAGTGGGCCTCAGGACTACAGAAGGCCTTGAGATAGAGATTCTTAAGAGAGGGTTCCATAATTCCCAGTCAGGTCCTGACTTCACCGATGTGCGGCTGAAGCTAGGTGAGCAGGAATGGGTAGGTCATGTAGAGATCCACTACCGTTCCAAGGACTGGTATGATCATGGACACCAATATGATCCCGCTTACAACAACGTCATCCTCCACGTGGTGCTCACTCATGATATTGAGGTCAGGACACAGAGTGGGGGAGTGCCACCGACTTTGAGTTTGGCCCAACGATTCTCCATTGACCATTTCAGGCACTATGACTCCTTCATCACGTCCAAGACCTGGGTGCCCTGTGAAAAAGAAATGGCTCAGATTGGCCGATTGAAGGTCATTGATGTGCTCGATCGGATGATCTCAGAACGTCTTGAACAGAAATCCCAAAGGTTTCTGGAAGAATTGGAAAGGTGTCAAGGGAATTGGGAACAGGTGGTCTTCATGTCATTGGCTATGGCCATGGGAGCGAAGGTGAATGCTGAGCCGTTCAGGGTTCTCACCTTGATCACACCCTTGGAGGTCATCAAGAAACATAGAGATGATCCATTCATCCTAGAAGCACTGTTCCTCGGCCAAGCTGGTTTCTTAACTGAGCCTATGGATGATCATGCCAGGCGTTTGTCCAAGGAGTATGACTTCCTCAAGCATAAATATGGGCTGCAAGCCATGACGAAAGTCACATGGAAGCTTGCGCCTGTGAGACCGGCTTCTGCACCTCAAGTGAGGATTGTTCAGCTTTCCAGGCTCTTCCATGGTACTGCGAATCTCTTTTCCTTGCTCCTTGAAGGCAGCCTAAAGGACATGCATGACGCCTTCGACATCAACTTGGATGGGTATTGGCAGGACCATCATTCCTTGGCTAAACCTTCAAAACCTCAGATCAAGCGCATAGGACAAGACGTGAGGAACAGTCTATTCATCAATGTGGCAGCTGTCTTGCGTTTCAGTTATGCCATACAACAAGAAAAGCAACTCTTCAAGGATTCTGCCGTATCTTTGTTGGAGACTATTCCCTCTGAGGAGAACACCATAATTCGCAAGTGGAGGGAAATAGGAGTACAGGCGGAGAATGCGATGGACTCCCAAGCGCTCATACAATTGAAGAGGGAGCACTGTGATAAAAGAAAGTGTCTGACATGCTCGATAGGAAAGGAAATATTGAAATGAAACAAGTAGGGGAATATCTTTTGTCCATCCATGAGAAGCAAGCGTTCGGGGTATTCACATGGATCAGTAGCAAATTGAATATCCGATCCAGCTCAGTGCGGATAGCCTTTATATATCTGAGTTTCATCACCTTTGGCTCACCTATCTTCCTCTATCTCATAGCTGCCTTCGTGCTGAAGCATAAGGAGTACTTCAAGCCAGTGAAGAAGACCAGGACCATCTGGGAACTTTAGCATTCTGAATTCGATGTGCATGTTATTTTCACGCCATGCGCAGGATTCTCATAACCGGTTCCAATGGACTTTTAGGACAGAAACTCGTTCACCTTCTGCGTGGACGAACGGATGTCGAACTTCTAGCCACCTCTTCAGGTCACAACAGGATTTCTGATCAAGACGGGTATTCTTACCGAAGTTTGGACGTCACCTCTCCGATCCAGGTGCATGAAACGCTTCTCGAATTCAACCCTACTGTGGTGATCCATACAGCCGCATTGACCTTGGTGGATCTGTGCGAGACCGAGAAGGAGAAATGTCATGCCTTGAATGTGGATGCTGTCCAGTATATCCTTGATGCATGCCAAGAGGTGGATGCTCATCTCATCCATGTGTCAACGGACTTTGTCTTCAATGGGGAAGAAGGCCCATACAGAGAAGAAGATACACCTGATCCATTGAGTGAATATGCCCGTAGTAAATATGAGGCAGAACGTCTCATTCAGCAATCGGGATATAAGAAATGGAGCATAGCCCGCACCATCATTGTGTATGGATATTGCGAGAACATGAGCCGTTCCAACATTGTGCTGTGGGCCAGAGAAACCTTGAAAAATGGCGGACCTATGACCATCGTGGATGATCAGTTCAGAGCTCCAACTTTGGCTGAGGATCTGGCAATGGGCTGTTGGCTGATTGCCGAGAAAGGAGCTTTGGGCATCTACCATCTTTCAGGTCCTGAGACCATGTCCGTTATCGACATGGTGAGGAGGATTGCGAGATATTATGACTTCTCAGAGGAGCATATCTCACCCACGGATTCTGATTCCCTTGGACAGGCTGCAAAACGACCACCGAGAACGGGCTTCATCCTCGATAAATCAAGAAGGGTCCTTGGGTATACGCCTCATACCTTGGAAGAGGGCTTAGCACTCATAGATGTACAGTTGCCGCTCTGAGGCATTTTTCTATCTTAGTCGACCTCAGACCGCAATTCACCATACTAAATCTTGAAAATTCATGACCATTAAATCCGTTTTCCTTGCCTTTTTGGCGACCATGTCGACCTCTCTGATTTTTGCACAAGAGCAGGTACAAGAAGCCTCCAAAGGTCTTGATGAACGGATCAATGACGCATTCACTCCTTTCTCTGAGGCTTGGCAATCCATAGTCCTTTTCCCGGTTCCGATTGCCGGATATAACGTTCCCTTTGTGGTCATCCTTCTTGTTTGCGGAGCTGGATTCTTCACAGTCTATTTCTCTTTTATCAATGTGAGACGTTTTCCTCTGAGCATCAATGTGGTCAGAGGTAAGTATGACAGTATAGATCATCACGTGGCGGATGAAAAGGCATTGGTCAACGTGCAGGACGGAGATGTAGCACGAACCATCAAGGATGAATCTGAAGAAGGGGAAGTATCCCACTTTCAAGCCTTGACGACAGCAGTTTCTGGAACCGTAGGTCTTGGAAATATAGCGGGTGTAGCCTTAGCTGTGGGTCTTGGTGGACCGGGAGCTACCTTTTGGATGATCGTCTGTGGCCTCATTGGAATGTCCACCAAATTCGTGGAATGCACCCTGGGGGTGGCCTATCGGGATGTGGATGAGGATGGAGTAGTCTACGGGGGACCTATGTATTATCTGTCGAAAGGACTGAAGGAAAAAGGATTCACCAAGTTGGGAAAGGTCTTGGCAGGCCTTTTTGCTTTCCTATGTATAGGGGCCTCCTTTGGAGGTGGTAATGCGGCTCAGTCAAACCAAGCAGCCTCTCAGATCGCTTCCTTGCTAGGTATGGAGGCCGGTAGTTCCGGAACTATCATTGGCATTCTGATCGCCATGGTCGTTGGAGTAGTCATCATTGGCGGCATAAAGAGGATTGCCCAAGTCACAGAGAAGGTCGTTCCTTTCATGGCCATCATCTATGTGGGAGCATGCCTATTTATAATTGGAACCCATTGGACTTTGGTTGACGATGCCATAGGTATGATCGTCAATGAGGCATTCAATCCTAAGGCTGGGCTAGGCGGGCTAATGGGGGTTCTCATTGTAGGATTCCAGCGTGCTGCCTTCTCCAATGAAGCAGGAGCAGGGTCTGCTTCCATTGCTCACTCCGCGGTGAAGACCAAGTACCCGGCATCAGAGGGGCTTGTGGCGCTCTTGGAGCCTTTTATTGATACAGTTCTGATTTGCACCATGACGGCCTTGGTCATCATCATCTTCAATATGGATGGGGTGTTCGAATATGGTCAAGGTCAAGTCGTCATCGATGGGGTGACAGTCGAGGGTTCTACCTTGACATCAATGGCCTTTGCAGAAACCATCTCATGGTTCCCATATGTCCTTACTGTGGCGATTATTCTTTTCGCTATCTCCACGATGATCTCTTGGTCTTATTACGGCCTTCAGTCATGGATGTACCTCTTCGGTAAGAGCAGGATCTCAGACTTGAGCTATAAGGTTTTATTCTTGGTCTTCATCGTTATTGGTGCGGCAGCGAATATGAGTGCAGTATGGGGCTTCTCAGATGCGATGATACTCGCGCTGGTATTCCCGAACATGATTGGTCTATTCTTCCTCTTCCCAAAGGTGAATGGGGAGTTGAAGAGGTACCTCAAAGCCATAGGGAAAAAGTAAAGACGCATGGACAGCCCCTACAAAGGCCTGTTCGCATTCTCTAGGAAGGAGCAGATCGGTCTTATCTTCTTCCTTTCGGTTATCTTAGTCTGTCTTTTGGCTATCCGATTCCAAGAGTACATATTTCCGGTCCCTGAACCTCAAGCAGTCGTTCTGGATTCAGCATGGCTCGCTCATATGGACAGCATTCACCTAAAGAATGGCGAAGGCACTAAGGAGCGTTTCTCAATCAAAGAGACCAAGCAAAGATTAGCCGATCCAGTCCCCTTTGATCCGAATACCATAAGCCTGGAAGGACTGGTGAATCTGGGTTTCTCTCAGAAGCAAGCGGAAAGTATCGAACGGTATCGCTCCAAAGGTGGCCGCTTCAAGGAGAAAGAGGATTTCAAGAAGATGTATGTGGTCAACGACTTCATGTTCAATAGACTGGAGGCTTTCATTCAGATCACCCCGAGCAATGAACTGAAAGACAAGATGTCCTATGAGAAAGAGAGTGATAAGGAAATCCCTATGGTCGATAAGAATGCCATGGCCATGCTCGAGCTGAACTCTGCCGATTCCACTCAGTTGGAGGCTTTGCCAGGGATAGGTCCAGTATTCGCCAATAGGATTTTGGAGTATCGCGATAAACTCGGTGGCTTTAGCTCAGTCGATCAGTTGAAAGAGGTCTATGGGATGGACAGATATCTTGAAGTCTTTGAACAAGTGCGGCCACATGTTTTCATATCCAGTAAAGTCCTAAGGCCTATTGATGTCAATAAAGCGCAATGGGTGGATCTAGTACGGCACCCATATATCGAAAAGTCAATAGCCAACTCTATCATAGCAATAAGAGAGCAACATGGTCCTTATAAGTCTGTGGATGAAATCAAACGTTCGCATCTCATCAGCGATGATTTATATAGGAAGTTGGAACCTTATCTGATCGTATCCCGGTGATACACAAGACTACGTACAAAACCTTATAGGACTGGGTCACGTAAATGCCTTGCGACCTCCTATATTGGGGGTTCCTATGAGCACTGATCCTGATATATTCATCACTTTGGTCGTCCCTGTCTATAATGAACAGGAGAACATCGAGCATCTCGTTCAAGTTTGTTTGGAAGTTCTCAAAGCTCATCAATGGACCCACGAGATTATCTTGGTGGATGACGGCAGCAAGGATAAGAGTAGGGCCATCATCAAGTCACTTTCGGCCAGTCACGCTCAGGTGAAAGGGCTTGTATTCTCTCGCAATTTTGGCCATCAAGCGGCATTGCACGCGGGAATGGTGGCTAGCAAAGGGGTCTATGTGGTGACCATGGATGGTGACATGCAGCATCCTCCTTCGCTTATTCCCACTCTTGTCGGGCAGGCAGAAAAGGGGTTTCAAGTGGTGAATACACGAAGATTGGAACAAGAGTCCTTGCCATGGAGCAAGAAGATGACATCCAGGTGGTACTACAGATTATTGAATTTTCTCTCTGATGTGCATATCGAGCCAGCCTCTGCTGATTTCAGACTGATGCATCGTCAAGTGGTGGACGCCTACCTCAGTCTTCCTGAGAGGCATCGCTTCAATAGAGGCCTTGTGGCATGGTTAGGATTCACTCAGACCTTCGTGGACTTCCAACCAGCTGAGCGCTACGCGGGAACGACCAAATTCTCTTTCCTCAGGATGTTGGGTCTGGGTCTGGATGGGGTCACGTCCTTCTCAGTGAAACCCCTGAGGCTAGCTTTCTACCTGGGTTCGGCAGTCAGTGTCCTCGCCTTGGCATATAGTCTTTATGCTGTTGTGATCTTCCTTTTGGGAAAGGCCATTGCAGGATGGACGTCTTTACTGGTCTCCATGCTCTTCCTTGGGGGAGTGACCTTGATGTGTCTAGGGGTCATTGGCGAATACGTGGCCAGGATCTATGATGAGGTCCGAGGACGTCCTATCTATATTGTTCAAGAGACCATCACCCAGAACCAAGACGGAAACTGACATGTCCAAAAAGAAAGAAAAGCACAAGGCTAAGCCTTCAGAGAAGATCGATTCGTCCAAATCAAAGAAGTGGATATGGACCCTTGCATTGGCCTTTATTGCCTTGATCGCCTATCAAGGCATAGGGGATAATGAGTACCTGAATTACGATGATGATGTCTACATCACTTCCAATCCACTCATCACGAACCTGGATTGGAACACATTGTTCACTGAGACGTATCTGAACCAATACAGTCCTTTAGCGATGGGAGTCATGGGCTTGGAGTTTCAGGTGTTCGGGCAGGACTCCCCTTGGATCAGGTACATCAGCGTCTTGCTCCATCTTCTCAATTCTCTGCTTCTCATTAAAGTCATGAGCTTTTGGGACAAGGAGAGGAAGTGGTCCTATATAATAGGTCTGCTCTTTCTGCTTCAACCCATGAACGTGGAGTCTGTGGCCTGGATAGCCGCCTCGATGAAAATTGGGACGTTCGCACTCTTCTTTCTGTCCAGCGTCTTCTATTATCAAAAGTATCTCAACTCGTCAAGGGCTTTGGACTTGGCCATTAGTTGGCTACTCTTCTTGATGAGCTGTTTCTGTAAGGAACAAGCGGTGGTCCTACCTATAGTCCTTATGGCTCTTGATACGGCCTATGACAATGGGCTATTCAAAAAGAGCCGACTCCTTCAGAAGGTCCCATTCCTACTGGTATCGATCATATTTGGTCTGGTCACCTTGGAGGCCTCCCGATCAGCCGAGGTAGAGCAGGTAGTCTATGCCTTCAATCTGGGAGAACGCATCCTCTTTTCATTTTATGCGGTGGGGATGTATGTAGTCAAGACCTTCATTCCCTTCGATCTCTCCATGTTCTATACCTATCCGGTGCAAGGGGCCATTCCATTCTATTATTTCATCATCGCCCTGATTCCTTTGTGCTTGGTCTATTTCATGGTCAAGTGGTACAAGAAAGATGAGAATCTGCTTTTCTTTGGCGCGGCCTTTTTCTTTGTCAATGTGGCCCTTCCTGCATTCATCTCCATTTTATCGGTCAGAGATGTCATCATGGCCGATCGATATACGTACCTACCCAGTGTTGGACTCTTCATGATCGCGCTGGTACTGGCTTCTCGAGCCAAGAATTCATTTGTCAAATGGTTACCATATGGTCTAGCGTTCTTATTCTTCATCAGCACCTTCCAGCGGGTTGAAGTCTTTCAAGATAGCGGCACCTTATTCACTGATATCATTGAGAAAGGGACCAATGGCGAAAAGGCCAATCCATATTTGGCAATGCCTTACAACAATAGAGGGGTCTTCTCGAAAAAGAAAAAGGATTTGAAACGAGCGCTTGCGGACTATGAGAAGGCCATTGAGATCAATCCCAAGTATGCGAGCAGTTACCTCAACAGGGGGAATATAGCGTTCGATGCCGGAAGGGATTCACAAGCCTTGAAGGATTATGATAAGACCCTCTCACTCGACCCGAAGAACGCCAAAGCCTTATCATCCAGAGGCTCGGTC
>JAQCAN010000072.1 GCA_027621335.1 Bacteroidota bacterium | reverse complement strand
CTTTTGGAGGTGAGCCTCGGCTCAATGTTCTTTTAAAATATAAGCGAGAGTAGCTCAGCTGGTAGAGCACGACCTTGCCAAGGTCGGGGTCGCGGGTCCGAATCCCGTCTCTCGCTCAAGAAAATGAATGCCTTTTCGATGGAAATCGGAAAGGCATTTTTCATTCCGTCCCCACCAAGGCGAAGCCTTGAGATGGGGAACGGAATGAAAAATGCATCATGACCGAGAGGTCATGAAGGCATTCGTGATTCTTGGAAGCCTCTCCCTCACTGGGAACAGCGACCGAAAGGGAGCTAATCCCGAGATCTCCCCACCAAGGCGAAGCCTTGAGATGGGGAATGAATGAAAAATGTATCATGGCCGAGAGGCCATGAAACATTCGCGATTCTTGAAGACCTCCCCTCAACGGGAAGAGCGACTGGAAGGGAGCTTTTATTGGCCCTGAATAGAGGAATTGCAAAGCAAAGAATCCAATGGAATTCGAAATAAGAAATACATTCACAAAAACGATTTATCCAATAGTCCCAACTTGCAGCGCACGTACCTCAGTATCCAAGTAATTCTCTGTTTCATCTTGGCTGTTTGTTCAGCGGAGGCTCAGCAGCAGTTAGGTCGAACGATCGAGAAGCTTCCGCCATTTGAAGATTGGGTTATGGATGAATTCATGAATCGTATCCTGGTTCAGATGGACGCCTTCCATGCTTATAGGCTCAATACAGATCATCGATGAGGCACTTCACATCTTAGATAATTCCACATCTACGACATCAGGACAGTTCTATATCGAACCGGCTGGTGCAGGAGATGCGTTCATGCATATAGGTCGCACATCATCTAGACACTATAGTTTCGGTGTGGATGCCACGGATAGCAAGTTCAAATTTGCAACCAATGCTTCTGCTGCTGGATCATTGACTTCGACTACATTATTTACGGTACAACCAACAGGTGAGGTGGGCATAGGAACTACCACTCCAGGTCAATTGCTCCATATAAGTGATGCAGGAACAGTGATAGCAAAGATCACCAGTTCAACGTTCAGCGGAGGGGAAGCTGGAGTTGATTTTGACGTGAACGGTATCATTTCATTAGACTGGAGAATGTCCCTCTCGGGTTCCTTCTTGACCTTAGCGTCTAGTACAGATAACTTGAACACACTGACAAACAGGTACCAATTTCAATCCAGTGCATTCATGCCCATGGTCAATGGGACTCAGAATCTAGGCGGATCAGGTAATTTATGGAATACAGTATTTGCTGCGAATGGTACTATCAATACAAGCGATATAAGAGAAAAAACGAATATCCAGTCCATTGGATATGGCCTTGCAGAAGTAATGAGTCTAAGACCGGTGAGATACACATGGAAGGAGCGACCTGAAGAAGGGGAGAAGCTTGGGCTCATCGCTCAGGAGTTACAGGAGATCCTGCCTGAGGTCGTGAGAGACTGGGATTGGAAGGAAGATGAACATGGCCAAAGGACCAAGGTAGAAGCTGAACGGCTGGGGGTCTTCTACAGCGATCTGATCCCGGTTCTGATACAAGCCATTCAAGAGCAGCAAGAGTCAATAGAACAGCTCAAGGCCAGGGTGGAAGAACTGGAAGGGGAGTGAGTGGGTTCACGCTGCTATTTCCAATTCGATTTGAGCTGGGAGAGTGGCTTTATGGAAGAAGCCTATTATCTTGTCTTTGAATTTCTTCAAACCGATTACATTTGCCCTGCTCAGATAGAGCGGCTGCCCGGGTGGTGGAATTGGTAGACACGATGGACTTAAAATCCATTGATCAGCAATGGTCGTGCGGGTTCAAGTCCCGCCCCGGGTACTTTTTTTAGTTGAGGATTCCTCAGAATCTCATCTCCTCCAGCTTCTTCTTGTCCACCACGCTCACCTCATGCTTGTCCAGATTCAATAAGCCTTCCTTCTTGAATTCGGACAGCGTCCTGATCACAGTTTCCGTAGAGGTACCCAAGATGCTGGCCAATTCTTCCCGGCTCATATGGATCACGAAACCATCTTTCTTCTTCTCGGCTTTAGGTTCTAAGCTCAACAGCGTATTCCTCAAGCGTATCCTGACACTGTGATAGGCCATGTCCAAAAGGCGTTTCTCTTGTTCCAGTTTGTCCCCAGCCAAAAGCTTGATGAAGGAAGCGGCCACAATCCGGTTCCTGCTGACCAACTCCAGAACGTCCTTCTTGTCGATGCGTTGGAGTTCACAATCCTCCATGGCCTCAGCCGTCTCACTGTAGCTCTGTGACTGCAGGACATCTGAATAGCCCAGATAATCTCCCGGGCCACAGATCTGCGTGATCAGGTCTTTAGCTTCGCTGTTGCTTCTGTAGGTCTTTACTTGCCCCTTCAAGACATGGTAAACGAAGAAGGTCGGATCATCCTGGCTGTAGATATGTTGCTTGGCCGAATAGACTTTGGTCACCACATTCATTTCCGAAAGAGGGATCTCATCAGTGAGATGCTCATGTGAGAAAACGGTTCCCAAGGTCACAGGACTGGACTGAAAGGCATTTTTGATAGCCTCATTCTTCCTGAGCCTGATCTCAATGGTCTTAAGAAGTTCACTCTCCTCAAAGGGTTTGGTGATGTAATCATCAGCACCCATGCTCATCCCTCTTCGCACATCCATGGGGTCGGCTTTAGCGCTCAAGAAGATAAAAGGCAGCCTCGAGGTAATTGGGTCGGCTTTCAGCAAGTGGTGTCCTTGACTCTTGGGTGCCTCTTAGCCCTTCATGGCTTCATGCTACTCATTGGCAAAGGCGGACTATTGCAACATGCGCACCTTATTCTCCCATCCTCCTTTGTCCAACGTTCCATGAAGGCCATGTGGGGGAGTGAGAAACTAACAGCGCGTTTCGGTATGGGTATGTTGAATGGATTGCTACCATGTGGTCTGGTCTATTTGGCCTTAGCGGCTTCCGCGACCTCGACCAGTATATGGGATGGTGTGGCCTTCATGACCTTGTTCGGATTGGCCACTCTGCCTGTCTTTGCGTTCTTGGAATTCTCCAAGCAGAAGTTCAAGCCCAAGGTCAGTGTGATCCTACCTAGAATGGTGCCCTATCTGTTCTTGGTCTTCGGAGTCCTCCTGATACTTCGTGGAGCCGACCTGGGGATTCCTTACCTCAGCCCTGAGGTCACTGTAGCAGGGGGAATGGGATCGTGTTGTGCAGCACATTGATATCGTCATTTGGAGTGAATTGAGGTCTTATCTGTTTATTTGAATTCAGTCTGAATACCAGTAAAGTGGTATTGTGAGGCCCTCGGTCTGGGGATAGCTTTGGCCCTCCATCAGAACCGAATCATGACTTTCAGGATATTCTATCTCACCTTAGCCTTTTTTACATTCTCTCATCTCTTTGCTCAGGTGGATTCCACACAGAATGCTCCTGTCAATATGGCCCTGAGCATAGTGAATAACAAGGATGGGCATCCACTGACAGTAGGCATCTACGCGGAGATTGATTTCAATCAGCCGATAGGTAATGGAACCAAGCAGAATGGATCCTTGGATGTTCATCGCCTGGTGAATTTCCTTGGTTATAGATTCAATGATAAAACCCACTTTGTATCAGAGATCGAATTCGAACATGTGAGCGAGGTCTATGTAGAGCAGGCCTTCTTGAATTATGCGGTGCGTCCCTCCTTGAGCCTGAGGGCAGGTCTTATGCTCATTCCTATGGGTATCATCAACGAGTATCATGAACCCACGACCTTCAACGGTGTGGAACGCCCTAATATGGACAAGAACATCATCCCCACGACTTGGCGTGAAGTGGGAATGGGGATCTTCGGGAGGATTGATGACGCGTCTATTCGCTATCAAGCATATGTGGTGAATGGGTTCTTGAGCTTCAATGGAGAAGGTACACTGCGCGGGAGTGATGGCCTCAGAAGGGGGCGACAGAAAGGAGCGGAGTCCATAATGAGCAATCCGAATCTCTCAGCCAAGATGGATTTCTATGGCGTCAGAGGACTTAAGATGGGACTGGCAGGGTATATCGGTAGGACACAGAGTGTGCTCTATGATGAGATGGAATCAGCCAATGAGGATGGGATGGCCCAAGCAGACTCGAGTACCGTGGGTGTGGCAATGACCGGATTGGATATGCGATATCGGAACAGAGGGTTCATGGCCAGGGGGCAGGTCATCTATTCAAGGTTGAAGGGAACACAAGCCTACAACGCCTTCACCGATTCAGACCTAGGCTCCGAGATGATGGGCTATTATGTCGAGCTAGGCTATGACGTCCTTAGTCTCTCTGTGCGGGATATGGGAGAGAAACAAGTCATCCTGTTCAGCCGATTCGAGCGCTATGATACTCATCATAAAGTGGAAGGAGATGCCTTGGATAATCCAGCATATCACAGGACTGACATCACCTCAGGAATAAGTTTCAAGGTGGCTAATGGGGCTGTCTTCAAAGGAGATTATCAATACTTCCTGAATGCTTCCCGACCTGGCAGGGGGAATGGACAGTTGAATCTGGGTGTAGGAGTCTGGTTCTGATGAAGGTTCTGTTCATTCTCATATCGCTCTTGGTCCTTCCGCCTTCTTTGCAGGAAAAGGAGGTGATGTTGCGCTCTGAGAAGAAAGTGAACAAGTACCTCGCTGAACTCTGGCCAGATATCGAGGTTATCACGGAACTGCTCCATGATCCTTATTTGGATGAGCGTGAGGAACTCTACCTGCTCAAATCAGGCGATAGGCCCTTGGGCTTTTTGATCGTAGACCAGGAGATGAGTAAATACGACCTCTTCGATTACATGGTGGTCTTTGATAGGCAAGGACTCATCATGAAGAGTCACATCCTTATTTATAGAGAGGATTATGGAGGAGAAATCGCCAGTCAACGTTGGCTGAGACAGTTCATCGGGAAGTCCTCACGTGACCCCTTGGAGTTGAGGAATGACATCTCGGGAATCAGCGGAGCCACCATATCATGCCAATCGGCTTGTGCAGGCATCAAGGATCTGACCCGGAAAATAGAGCACATCCTAAGCACCCATTCCGATGACTGAGGACGTCCTTAGAGGTCGCATCCATGACCTTCCTGGCTATGTCAAAGGCAGTTTGCTCCTCTTGATATGGACCTTGGCCTTCGGATACACGGCCGGAATGGTCTATCTACAGGATACCACGTCCTTCGAAGCGCAGGGCATTGAGGAGAACTATCTGGGCAATGAATCGGATGAGGAAGCTGAAGAGTTGAGCTTCAAGATGAGCCGCAAACAAGTGCTGAACATCATTCACAGCCACGTCATCTCATATACGCTCATCTTCTTCATGTTGGCTACCATATTGGTCTTTTCCTCCGTAGCGCTTCCCTGGAAGCGCGTGCTGCTCATAGAGCCGCCAGTCAGCATCCTGCTGACCTTCGGAGGTCTTTGGCTGCTTTGGTCAGGCCTAGTTTGGATGAAGTATGTCATCATGGTCTCTGGCATGGCCTTGAGTGCAGGATTCTATCTCATGGTGGTCATGATCAGCTTGGATATCATCAAAGGGAGAAGGGAGGGTTCCTCTTGACACATACTTTGGCATCCATTCACTATCTTTTGCTTTCTTACACATGACGGAGGCTATCATTATTTGGGCTGGACGCAGCATAGGAATTCATTTTTGTCCTATTCTTACACCCAAATTATGAAGGGTTATGAGGCCTCGAACCGATTTGGCAAATCGGAGCCTAAACATCAGCAAATACAAGGATTCAGATAATGAAGAACACCTACTTCGACTTGATCGATCAGTCGTACTATTTCCCTCAAGAGGGCTTTGATATCAAGAATGGATATCTCACCTTCTACGGACTCTCCCTCCAATACCTCATTGAAAAGCACGGAACACCCTTCCGGCTTATGTATCTCCCTCGGATAGAGGATCAGATAAAACGGGTGAAGAACCTCTTCAACCGAGCCATCAAGAAAACAGGCTATGAAGGCTCCTACAATTATTGCTACTGCACCAAATGCAATCACTTCGCTCCAGTGGTGAAGACGGCTTTGAAACAAGGGGTCAATCTGGAGACCTCTTCCAGCTATGATATCGACCTCATTCTCCAGCTGCTGGCTGAGGGAGATGTGGAAAAGGACATCAAACTAGTCCATAACGGCTATAAGACCGATTCCTATTTGGATAAGATCATCCAACTCCATGAAATCGGGTTCACGAATAGCATCACGGTTTTAGATAGCATGACGGAGCTGCAGCGCATCCGAGATCGAATGAAGAAGCGAAAGCTGACCACGAAGATCAAGCTAGGTATCCGCATGGCCATCAATGAGGAACCGCAATCCGCGTACTATACTTCTCGTCTCGGAATAAGCCCTGACAAGATCTTGGACTTCTACAAAACTGAACTGGCCAAAGACAAGAATGTCGAGCTGCTCATGCTCCATTTCTTCATCGATTCGGGCATCAAGGACAACCTCTATTATTGGGGTGAATTCCAAAAAGGGATGAAACTTTATGCCGAGCTCAAAAAGGTCTGCAAGAGCTTGAACGCCATCAATTTTGGTGGAGGCTTCCCCATCAGGAACAACCTAGGATTCGACTACGATTATGAGGACATGATCAAGCAGATCGTGAAGAACCTCAAGTCGGTCTGCGATGAAGAAGATATTGACCATCCGGACATCTACACCGAATTTGGGAAATACACCGTGGGAGAAAGCGGAGCCATCATCTTCAGCGTCATCGAGCAGAAGCAACAGAATGATGCGGAGCTCTGGTACATGGTGGACAACAGCCTTATGAATACCATCCCTGATGCCTGGTCCATTCTGGAAAAGTTCATCCTATTGCCTATCAACAAGTGGGATAACGAATACACCAGGGTGAACATAGGAGGCATCAGCTGCGACCACTCGGATTACTACAACTCTGAAGACATGAACCAAGAGGTGCATCTACCGCGCTATAGTTCTAAAGATAAAGAGCCTTTGTACATCGGTTTCTTCCACACAGGTGCCTATCAGGATAGTATCAGTGGATATGGTGGCATCAAACATTGCCTGATCCCCTCTCCAAAATACATCTTGGTAGATCGTGATGAGAAAGGCAACTATTACGACACGGTCTACAGTGAAGAGCAGAAGGTGGATCATATGTTGAAGATCCTCGGCTATGACACTGAAAAGGAGAGGATCATCCAAGAATCTCAAAAAGCGGCAACGAAAAAAGCTAGAGTAAAGTGATGAGACATTTTGTAGGTATCGAAACAGAGAATGGGAGCTATGAGAAATCGAAAGTCCTCCTCCAGTCCATCCCCTATGACGGCACCAGTACCTGGGGAAAAGGGGCAGACAGAGGCTATGAGGCCTTCATGGATGCCTTGGATAACATGGAGGTCTATGACATAGAGACGGCCTCTGAAGTTTACTTGGAGGGCATACATGTCCTAGATGAGCTGAAAGGATTCAACAGTCCTGAAGCCATGTTCGAGGGAGTCTATGGCCAGGTCAAAGACCTCATCAAGACAGGAAAGTTCATCACTTGTTTTGGAGGAGAGCACAGCGTTAGCATCGGAGCTATCAAAGCGCATTACGAGCATTATGATGGCCTAAGCATCCTGCAACTGGACGCCCACACCGACCTCAGACCTGATTTCCATGGCTCGGCTTATAACCATGCCTGTGCGGTTTATGATGCCAGTAAGAACACCAACCTGGTGCAAGTAGGCATCCGCAGCATGGACATTGAAGAGATGGAGCACATCCAAGAGGGCAACATCTTCTGGGCGCATGAGATGCACGGTCACCGAACATGGATGCAGAACAGTATCGATCGCTTGGGGGATCAGGTCTATATCACGTTGGATCTGGACGTCTTCGATCCAAGTGTCCTCCCCGGAACGGGAACTCCAGAGCCAGGAGGTCTGTCATGGTATGACATGGTGAACTACCTGAGAATGGTGTTCGAGCAGAAGGACGTTGTGGGATTCGATATCGTGGAACTCGCTCCGATCAATGGACATAAAGCCTCGGAATTCTTGACAGCCAAGTTGTACTATAAAATGTTGAGCTATAAGTTCTGCCTGTGATGGAACTGGATTGTGTATCCTATTTTCTCAAGAACGGCCATGATCTTGGTCTTCTGCGTGAGAATTTGGATCATCTGGTCTTCAAGTCAGAGCCAGATGAGCTCTTCTTCCGATACGGAAATGAAGGTTATTTCCATGTCACGCAGTATGGATCGCTCGTCTTTCTTGGTCTGAGCGAACCTGATCGCCAAGGAGTGATGAGGCAATTGGTGAAAGTGAATGAAGGTCACTCCGATTACCGATACGTGGAAATGTTGAGTATCAGTGTGGATGAGTATCAAGAGTATGAAGTGGATTTCGATCATCTGGTCCTTCCTTTTCTGGACGACAAGGCAGCTGAGATCATCATGATCGCGATGTCTGAATCGGCTGCCTTGCACTACTACCGTGATGAGACGGACCAGCTCTTAGAGAAGACCAGGGCCTTCACAGCCAAACTGGAATCCACCGGCCGCATAGGTATAGGAGGCCGTAGACTTAAAACCTTCATCGGGACCGTATTGAATCTGAAAGGACAGATCTCTGAGAACCTCTAACTCTTTGATACACCTCAGCAGGCTTGGAAGGATGAATTCTTGAACCAGATAGACCGAGACTTGAAGCAAGAACTAGAGATTCATCAACGCTATAGGGCTATTCAATATAAACTCGATATCATTACGGAGAATCTGTCGCTCTTCAAGGACCTGATGCAGCATCGACACAGCAGCGTCTTGGAATGGATTATTATCGTTCTCATCTTGATAGAAGTGATAGACATGATCATTGTTAAAGTATTTTGAACACCATGGACAATACCGCACACACTAAAGGACCCGTTTCCCAATTCCTCACCCACCATTACAAGCACTTCAATGCCGCCACGGTCGTTGATGCCGCCAAGGCTTACGAGGATCAGTTGGCCAAAGGCCATAAGATGATGATCACCATGGCCGGAGCCATGAGCACCGCGGAGCTCGGAAAGTCATTGGCCGAGATGATCCGTCAGGATAAAGTGCACATCATCTCCTGCACCGGAGCCAACTTGGAAGAGGATGTCTTCAATCTGGTGGCGCATAACCATTACAAGCGCGTGCCGAATTACAGGGATCTGAGTCCTGAAGATGAAAAAGTATTGCTTGATGGACACTTTAATAGGGTAACGGATACTTGTATCCCTGAAGAGGAGGCCATGCGAAGGATAGAGAAACATCTGGTGGATCGCTGGGAAGATGCCAGTAAGAAAGGCGAACGCTATTTCCCGCATGAGTACTTCTATGACATCCTGCTCAGTGGAGAATTGGAGCAGAAATACCAGATCGATCCGAATGACAGCTGGTTGCTAGCGGCAGCTGAAAAAGGCATTCCTATCATCGTTCCCGGCTGGGAGGATAGTACCTGTGGAAATTTCTTCGCAGGTCATTGCATTGAAGGCGATGTGGTGCCCAATGCCTTGAAAACCGGAATCGAGTACATGATCTTCCTCGCCAAATGGTATGAGGAGAATGCAGGCGATATCGGTGTGGGATTCTTCCAGATAGGAGGGGGCATCGCAGGAGATTTCCCCATCTGCGTGGTGCCCATGTTGCACCAGGATCTCGGCAAAGAGAGCATCCCGGTTTGGTCCTATTTCTGCCAGATCAGTGACAGTACGACCAGCTTCGGGAGCTATTCAGGAGCTGTCCCCAATGAGAAGATCACCTGGGGAAAACTGGAAGTGCATACCCCTAAATTCGTGATCGAATCCGATGCAACAATAGTTGCACCATTGATCTTTGCTTACCTATTGGGTTGGTAATTATATTTATTCCGACCAAAACAGAGACATTATGAGTAGTAAACCAAGAGTCGTGAAGGACTACGAGAAATTGGATGAATCCATAAAGGAGATGATCAAATTGAACTATCCCCATGGATTCGAAGAACACTTGGTGACCTTCAATAATGCGGAAGGAAAGCGGGTATCTGCTTTACCCTTCGAGACTGAGGAAAAGTATTACTTGGTCCGCATGACCATAGCTGAAGCCCAAGCCATCATCGAAGAAGATGATGACTACGATGAAGAAGGAAAACTCACCGATGACGCCAGAGAGGAGTATGAAGAGAAGTATGAAGATGAGGTAGCTGAAGAGGGGTCAGACGAGAGTGACGAGAACTGAGATCAACCCACTTAACTCTCTCAACAACATGAAGAAATCACCCTTTCACCTTTCTATTCCTTGTTATGATATCGAAGAAACAAGGCAGTTCTATGTGGAGCGTTTGGGATTCGAATCAGGCCGCAGTGCCGAAGTTTGGCTGGACATAGGTATGGCGGGAAACCAACTAACTTTTCTAAAGGCTCTTCGTTGGAGATTCCCGGACAAGTACTACCAGTTCGAGGGTAAGGTCCTGCCTGCATTCCATTTCGGGATTCTATTGGAT
>JAQCAN010000071.1 GCA_027621335.1 Bacteroidota bacterium | reverse complement strand
ACCCGAGCGGGTATGCGCCTCTTCTTGCGCTTGCGCCTCAGGTGCAGCTTCATCAGCCTGTACACCCTGAGCACGCGCTTGCGATTCCATTTCAGGCCTTCTGAACGGATATGCTTGTAGTACTGGTCGAAGCCTCGGGTCGGGTAGCGATCGGCCAACTCATCGAGTTTGGTCATCACCTCTTCATCATCCCTCTGACTCTTGTAATACCACATGCTCCTTGAAAGCGATAGCAGACCGCAGCTCCTCTTCACACTCACATCATACTCCTCCAACAGGTACTCGGCCCGATCACGCTTCTCAGAAGGCCCTAGTCCCGAAGCTTCGGGATTGTCAGGATGTCCTTCAGCATCACGTTGTCAAGACTCAGGTCAGCATACATCCGCTTGAGTCTGCTGTTCTCTTCCCTGAGCGCCTTCAGCTCCTTGAGCTGTTCGGCATCCATCCCTCCATACTTCTTCTTCCAGTTGTAGAAAGTGGCAGGTGTGATCCCGTGTTCGCGTGCGATGCTCTTCACATCCTTGCCCGACTCATACTCCTTGAGTATAGTGACTATGCGGGCTTCTGAAAATCTACTCTTCTTCATGATCGACAGTTCTAAGTTATTCTATTTTCGAACTGTCCTGTTTTTGGGGAAGCGTACAGCTGCACATGGGGCCTCTCATGGAGTGTTAGTCACCTTATTCCTAGTTCTGCCTCTTTTCATTTCCAATGGATTAGCCGAGAGGAGGCCATGGAAGAACATATGGATCAACACTCTATTCTGGGGGATCTGTATCTGTCTCATGGGAGCCATTGTGGATGCAATGAATCACTTCCCTAATGAGCTCCCACCGCCACCTTCGATGTAAAATAACAGTACTTTGAATTGAAAGTGACCGTCTCACAGAGGGTCGCTTTTTTTTGTGGCCGTTGAGAACTATCACTCTCATCCGTGAACGCATTTTTAGCTTAAGTCTAACTTTATCCGAGTATGGAGAAGAGCACACAGATCAACTGTCCCAATTGCGGGAATATCATCGATGTCCAGGACATCTTAGCGCATCAACTCGAGGAGGAACTCAAACAGAAGTTTCAGGCAGAGATTCTAAGGGAGAAGAAGAAATTCGAGATGGAGAGCGAATCGCTGAACAAAGCCAGGTTGGAATTCGAGGAGAAGAAGAAGAAAGAGAATGAGCTGTTCCAAGAGCGATTGGATGCCCAACTCAAGGTTGACCGAAAGCTGATCGAGGAGAAGGTGAAAGCGAAGGCCATAGATGAGAATGCGGAGGTCATGAAGAACCTTCAGGAAGAACTCAGAGCCAAGTCTGAACAGGTCAAGGAACTCAACTTGAGCAGGGCCGAGGTCGAAAAGCTGAAACGGGAGAAAAGCGAGCTGAAGGAGGCCATTGAGGCCGAGGCTCAAAAGCGTTTGACCGATCAATTGAATTTGGAGAAAGAAAAGATCAGGAAATCGGAGGAGGAGAAGAATGAACTGCGATTCAAAGAACTGCAAAAGCAATTGGAGGATCAAAAGAAGCTCACCGAAGAGATGAAGCGCAAGCAGGAGCAGGGCTCTATGCAGCTGCAGGGTGAGATCCAGGAACTGGCGATAGAGGAGTGGTTGGAGCAGCAGTTCCCATTGGATTCCATAGAGGAAATCAAGAAAGGAGCCCGCGGAGGGGATTGCATTCAGACTGTGAACACACGGGCTAGGCAGAACTGTGGGACCATCTACTATGAAAGCAAGCGCACCAAGGATTTTCAGCCTACATGGATAGAGAAATTCAAGGCGGATATCAGGGACAAGGGGTCTGACATCGGGGTTTTGGTGACCGAGGTGATGCCAAGTGATATGCCAAGGATGGGGATGAAAGATGGTATCTGGATCTGTAACTATGAGGAATTCAAGGGGCTCTGTGCTGTGTTGCGAGAGTCCATCATCCGTCTGAGCTCGGCTGTTTCCAGCCAAGAGAACAAAGGAGACAAGATGCACCTGCTCTATGACTTCCTGACTAGCAACACCTTCAGGATGCAAGTGGAAGCCATCGTAGAGGGGTTCACCACCATGAAGAACGACCTTGAATCCGAGAAACGGTCCATGCAGCGCATCTGGAAGCAAAGGGAGAAGCAGATCGAGAAAGTGGTGTCCAATACCATCGATATGTATGGATCCATCAAGGGAATAGCCGGGAACTCCGTGCAATCCGTGAAAGCCCTGGAATTACCGGGAAATGAGGAAGAGGATGAGTTGCTCTGAGTCCTTTAATTCACTGGAGACACATAATCCGATGGATTTCCACACATGGCGGGGCAAGGTTCTCCTTCTGCAGCAGCAGTGGATGGATCGAAGTCATTGCCGCCAAGCTTTGCACCTGAGGCCTTGAAGTTGTTCCGACTTTCAGAGTATGTATTCACGAGACGAATACCATCATTTCCATTTATCATATCCATCAATGCACTCTTTTGGAACTCGGCCACGAACTTGGGATAGTTCCCTAGAGAATATCCTGAGCACGTCCATCGCGCATTGGTACTATTCAATGGGTCATAGGCGGCTTTGCCATTGAGCACTCCTTTGAACATTTGATACGTGTATTTGGAGGCGAAATCACTGGCGAGTTCCTTTCCATCTTTATCAATACCTATGATCATTGTCGTTAGAGTATTCGCCTTGGCATTAAGAGCCGGATACACTCGAATACCGAAGCAACCTTCATTATTGAGGATAGTATTGATGATACTGGACCGATAGAAACTTGCAGGTAGCTCGGGAGCCACTTGGGCGGTAGAGCTAAATGGAGCAAGCAGGACGAACGCTGAAGAAAATAGGATTGATTTGATTAGGTTCATGTGGTGTGGGGTATAAATAGGGCGCTCAAAACAGGAAAATCGATTGCCAAAAGGCCTTTTTTTAAGCGATAGAATGAACTGATTATCACATGTTTATTCCCTTACCTTTGCGGCTTATTTAAGACCCCCTCTTTTTTGAATCCATTCATCAAGCTTGGCTTATCACCTGAAGTGGTAGATGTCCTAGACCAACTCGGCTTCAAGGTGCCGACCCCCATACAAGAGCAATCCATTCCATTACTTCTTGAAGAACCGCCAAGGGACTTCATTGGTCTCGCGCAAACTGGAACAGGAAAGACGGCCGCCTTCGGCCTCCCTTTGGTGCAGCTCGTGGATCGTAAGAATACAAACACTCAGGTGCTCATTATGGCACCCACCAGGGAACTTGGACAGCAGACTGCCAAGCAATTGGTGGAATTCGCCTCCCATGACACCCATCTGAATGTGGAGTGTGTCTATGGCGGAGCGAACATCTCCACCCAGATCAAGGCCCTCAAGCGTCCGGTCCAGATCCTCGTAGCGACTCCCGGAAGGCTCCTCGACCTCATCAACCGAAGGGCGGTGAGCCTTCATGACGTGCACTATGTCATCTTGGATGAGGCGGATGAGATGCTGAACATGGGCTTCAAGGAAGACATAGACCTGATCTTGGAGAAAACTCCTGAGAAGCGGGTCACATGGTTGTTCTCGGCAACTATGCCTGCTGAGATCAGACGCATCGTCAAGAAATACATGGAGAACCCGGTCGAGGTGTCGGTGATGACCGAACAGAAGACCAATGTCAACATCACCCATCAATATGTGGTGACCAAGACAGGCAATAAGATTGCAGCCGTAAGAAGGTTCCTAGATGTTCAACCGGATATGCGTGGCATCATGTTCTGCCGTACTAGGCTAGAGACCCAGAGGATAGCGGATGATCTCGGAGAATTGGGTTATGGTGTGGAAGCTTTGCACGGTGAACTTTCTCAAGCACAGCGGGATGCTGTTATGAAACGCTTCAAAAGCCGATCCATGCAACTACTTGTCGCTACGGATGTGGCAGCCAGAGGTATCGATGTGAACGACCTCACCCATGTGCTCCATCACAGCTTACCCGATCAATTGGAGAGCTATACCCACCGCAGTGGACGTACCGGTAGAGCAGGTAAGACTGGAATTTCCATCGCTTTCATCAACTCAAGGGAAGGACAGAAAGTCAAAGAATTGGAGCGTATCAATAAATTGACCTTTGAGAAGATCGATGTGCCCAATCGGGATCAAATAGAAAGCATACGCATCCGCTCATGGGCACATAAACTTCATGAGACGAAGTGGGATAAACGAGCCGAGGAGGTGCTGAAAGGCCTGGAAGACGAGTTCATTGACCTGACAAAGGAGGAGATCCTGCTGAAGTTGGTGAGCGTCCAGTTGGAACAATTGAAGAAAGGAGATGGCATAGAAGGCGACCTCAATGAGAGCCATTCTGGTTCAGATCGCAAAGAATCCAACAGTACGACCAATCGCTATTTCATCAATGTAGGTTCGATGGATGGCTTGGATGCCAATGACGTCCTCCATTTCCTTGCTGACATCAGTGCAGTGGCCCCCTCCGCCTTTGGGGACATGTCCTTGCAGAAGAATTGCACCTTCTTCGATCTCGATAAGAAAGTGGACAATGGCTTTGCGAAGCTGTTCGATGGCATAGAGGTGGATGGACGAGCCATCAGGGTCAACAGAGATGAAGAACGTCCCGCTAGGAGGAGCGATGGAGGAGGTAGAGGATTCAAGGAAAGAGGGAAAGGAGGAAGTGGCCGTAGGACCGGAGGATGGGAGCCCCCCAAAGGAAAATCAGGCTCCAAGCCCTATGAAAAGTCAGGCTCCAAACCGTATGAAAAGTCGGCATCGAAACCTTATGACAAAGCGAAAGGAGGCCGAAAGGTCAAGCCTAAGAAGAACAAGTACTGAGTGTCTTCCAGAGATACCATATCTGTACTCGACTCTCTCAATGGGTGTGAGTACATTGCGAGATATCTTTGACCCTATCAACGAACTCAATCACGTCTAATATCCATACCATCATGCGAAAGAAACAGACCCTTATCATCCTTAGCATAGCCTTGCTGGGACTGACCTCCTGTGTCAGTAAAAAGGCTTTTCTCGAAAGTGAGACTGACCGCAACCGTTGTGAAGATGAACTCTCTATCTGCAAGCGCGAAAAACTAACGCTGGAAGGCAACATAGAGACCACTAAGAATACCCTGAAACTCAGGGAGGAGCAGATTGCAGACCTTAAGGATCAGCTTGCAGATGCGCGAGCACAGAGGAATGCTCAGCTGACCCAAGTGGAAGGATTGACCGTACTGTCACAGACGGCCAACCAGAACATCAGCGAAACTCTTTCACAGCTTCAGAAGAAGGATAAGTACATCCATCTCCTTCAGGCGGCCAAGACCAAAGCGGATTCTATCAACCTTGCTTTGGCGGTCAACCTGAAGACGGTGCTCAAGAAAGGCATCGAAGATGAAGATGTCGAAGTGAGGGTGGACAAAACAGTCGTCTTCATCAACCTCTCGGACAAGATGCTTTTCAGCAGTGGAAGCAGTGCGATCACTCCAAGGGCCAATGAAGTACTTGAGAAGATTGCAACCATCATCCAATCCCGCCCAGGTTTCGAGGTTATGGTGGAGGGCTACACTGATAATGTGCCTATCAGTTCAGCCTGTATCTCTGATAACTGGGACCTCAGTGCGAAAAGAGCGACCTCGGTGGTCAAGGCTTTACAGACGAACCACGGTGTGGACCCTAACAGGCTCATCGCAGCAGGTAGGGGGCAGTACAACGCCCTAGAGTCCAATGACACCCCTGAAGGACGCGCAGTGAATCGCAGGACGCGCATCATCATCATGCCACAGTTGGATCAGTTCTACGACCTTCTGAATCCGGCCAATGTGCCAAGTGAATAAGATCTAGGTCTTAACGAATGCTTTATAAAGCCCTGCGCTCGTGCGCAGGGCTTTTTATTTAAACCCAATTGCATATTCAGAGTCTTATGGAAAAGCGATGTGTAACACCTGTTTCCTAAGATCGGCACCATGCTTGCTAACTTCAACATGAACTAAATACCTTGATCATGAAATACCTAAGTTCACTATTCGCCTTCATCCTTGCTTGCAGCATGGGCCTTTCAGCACAGGATGTCACCACCGTCAAAGCAAAGGATTCCGACATCAGCGACAACTTGGATTTAGAAGCAGTCGCCTCCATCTTCATGGATGCAGAGAATCTGGAGGACTTCGAACGTCAATTGAATGACCCGGAAAAGAAATTGTCCAACCTGGACCTCAATGGAGATGGCTATGTAGACTACCTTAGGGTCATTGAAGCGGCCGATAAGAAAGCGAAGGTCATCACCATACAGGCCGTCATCGGTAAGGACCTCTATCAGGATGTCGCTACTATCGATGTGGAATTGGATAATGAGGGAAAGACCCAGGTCCAGGTCGTGGGAGATGTTTTTATGTACGGTACTGACTACGTGATAGAACCTGTTTATGTGCAACGACCCAGGATATTCGTTTACCTCTGGGCACCTCGTCCAGTCGTTTGGTTCTCACCCTTCTACTGGGGATACTATCCGACCTATTGGTCCTACTGGGCACCTTATCCATATAGCGTATACTGGAGCCGAGTGCATGTATACAGGTACTACACCTTCAATTATTACAGCTACAGACGAAGCGTGGCCTGTGCCACTCTGCATCGTACGGTAAGACGAGATGACTACGCAATGAGGCACCCTGGAGAAGCATTCAGTCAACGCACCGATGGGTTCAGGAACAAGTCGGAATTGGATAAAGAGCGTGGCATAGATATAGTCAAACCAGGAGAGACGGGCAGAGACACCAAATTAGGGCGTCCGGTGGAATCCGACTGGAAAACGGATGCCGCCAAGGAAGGAAGACCCACCAAGGTGGTTGACGATAAGGTCGTAGTTCCGAACACGGAACGTGATATAAAAGATCGCCCGACCGACCTTCAAAAACCTACGGAGACCCAGCCTGTCAAAGTCGATCCAAGGGACAGTCAGAAGCCCGTGGAGAACAGACCTGTGAAAGTGGACCCTAAAGGAGATGAGCGTCCTTCACCGACTAGCCCAAAGAGCCCGACCAAGCCCACCATAAAGAAGGAAGATAAAAGCCCACGCGAGGATAGAGTGAATCCGACAAAGGATTCTAAAGTCAACCCCACGGTGCGTCCAGCTTCCAAGGGGTCGTCAAAGGATTCCAGAATAGACTCCAGGCCATCTAAGCGATCTGAGCGACCCACTCCGGTCAAGGAAACGAGTAAGGAAAAAGATTCAGGCGTGAGGGAGAGATGAGGGCTATCTAGAAGTGTGATTCCTCACATCAAGACCCCATTCTTTGCTTGCATTTTAGGAGGAATATCGGTCTCGTTCAGCATCTCCCTGAGGTCGATTTCAATGGTCCGGCATAAGGCCGTCATAGGAACATCATTGATAAAGTTCTCGAAAGGATCCTCGCTGTTATCCCCAACCGCCTCCATGGTATAGAAGATCCATGAGATCAGGACGTAGAATGGGATCATCAGCCACATGAGATGATGCCCCATATCTTTGAACTCACCTATTAGTCCAAAGGGAAGAAGCAAGATGAAGATCCAAGTGAACAGAGTGCTGAAATAGGCGTATTGGCGTGGGAAAGGCGTGTTCTTGATGCGTTCACAGGCTCCTTGCAGGTTGTAAAGCTCAGTCAGCGTTCCCATAAGTTCCATATGCCTGAAGTCCTCTATCATCCCTTTGTCCAGGAGTTCTTTCAAATGACCGCCTTGTATGCGGATCAATTGGGTTGCAGGTTTCGCAGAGGCTTTGAGCTTCTCCAATTCCTCTTCGCTCGGAATGAATGGTCTCACTTCCTGTTCCCAATGCTCCATCAAAGGACGTCCTTCATGGTATCTGCTCGTGTGTGAACCCTTGTAGCTGATGCTGAAGCTGGATTCTCTCCTTAGCATTAGTCTGAGCGCATTCATCCAGGCCATATGTCGGTAGATGAGATCCTTATGGGTCTTATCCAATTCTACTTTGCTCACTTCTCCGTTGGTATGCTTCAATGTGACCAAGCTCAGCACCTGATTACCCCATGTGCGGCTGGAGTTAACGATACCTCCCCAGATTTTCCGACCTTCCCAGAAGCGGTCATAGGATTGGTTGTTCTTGAATCCGATGTAGAAGGCCACCGCAATACCTATGGTGCTCAAAGGAAGGAAGGGAATGGTAGCGTCTATTTCAAGATGCTCCAACCAATGGAAGAGATAGAAGACTCCGGTCCCATAAAGGCTACCGAATACAATCATTTTCCAAGCGAATCCTAGTACAATGCGCGGGGATATGTTCCTATAGATATACATAGGCTGCGAACATACTCCACTGAAGGAAATGAGCTTCGTTTCTTTAGAATAGGATCTGATTCATGGAGAAGATCAACCTCCATAAGTAGGTTGGAAAGGCCATTGTGAAGCCAACGAAGAGAGGAAAATAGACACTTTTCAGAGGTCTAGCGTTTTCCTGATGGCCTCATCACGCTTGTAGATGTCCTTGTAGAAATAGATGGTGCTACCATCGGCAAAAGCGGTAGAATACATGATGAGAATGGGCACCTTCTGATTCAAAGTGATGCGCTTGTTGGCCTTGGCCCCAACTATAGAGTCTATTTGAGTTCTAGTAATGCCCTGATCGGCCAATAATTTTTCAGCTAAGGTCATCGGATCAGCCACACGAATGCATCCATGGCTGAAAGCTCTTTCCTCACGAGAGAACAGACTCTTGGAAGGGGTATCGTGCAGATAAATTGAGAATTTATTCGGGAAGAGGAATTTCACACGTCCAAGGGCGTTTCCATCTCCAGGACCTTGCCTCAACATAAAGGGCATCTTGCCTCTGTAAGAGTTGAAATCCACGTTTTTAGAAGCCACTAGATCACCTGACATGCTCAACAATTCCATGTCGTTCGTACGCAAGTAATCAGGATTCTTTTTGAGGATCGGAAGGATTTCGTCATTTGAGATAGAAAAGGGAACAGTCCAATAAGGGTTGAACTCTATATATTGGATCTCGTCCTTGAAGACCGGTGTAGCTGTGGCCACCTTTCCTGTCACTACGCGGGTTTGCCATGCAAGGGAATCATTCAAGACCAATCTCAGGTCGAATCCGGCAATATTGACCAGCACGAAATTGGCATCCAGGTCTGGATGGATCCATCTGAGCCGCTCCATATTGATCTTCAGGAGATCCACTTTCTCTTGGGCCGAGGTATTCATAGCAGCCATAGTGCCTTTGCCTATCACACCATCCGGATTGAGTCCGTGACGCACTTGAAAATGCTCGACAGCCTTCAACAAAGCAAGGTCATAGAATTGGGCCAAACTATCTGTTACCTGGGCGTCTTCCTCGGCCAGATCTCCTTCAAGGCGCATCCGCTCGCGGATAGAAATGAGGTCGGCAATGGTGTCGCCTGGCTCTATTTTCTGCACACTCAAAGCGATAGGTCTCCATCCGCCCGAATCGGCTAGCATCTGATAATGGGCCAATCCTTTCATCATCGCGGCATAGTAACGCGATCGGGGACGCATTCGCGTGATTATATCTGACACATTCCCTACCTTGAGATCCTGGGCCATTTGATGCATCATGTCTTCAGAGAGAAGGCGTTCCTCAAAGGTCAGAGTGGGCTCTAGATTGCGTGCATCCGTCTTTCCGTTCAGGAGCTGGGTACCAAAACGGATTAGCCCATCGGTGATAAGTAGGTCAATACCTGCCCTTATTTCATAATCCTCGGAGTTCTGGGAAAGCAGATCAACAATGGCTTGTAAATGGTAATCCTCAGCATCCAAACCATCGAGATGGGCATTGGACAAGGCCTTCAAGGCCCTTCCTAGTTTGAGACTGTCATCCCAAATGAGTTCAAAACCGAAGGAATCATAGAATACAGGAAGGACAGCATCGCTGAATAGCCGCTCTCCGCGAATCATCCCTTCGCCATCTGCGACAAGATCTTCTATGTATTGTTGAAGGAAAAAGGCGATGTAGGTGCTGTCCCGTTCGTGTTGAATAGCTGCTTTAATCGCCACGGAATCAACCGCAGGTGGCCCCATGACCTCTGGTTCTTTGACTTCTGGCGTAGAACAGGAGTATAAAATGAAGGGTATCGAAAGGTTTAAGACCCATCGAAAGGAGGAGAGGTTCATTTATATAAATCAGCTATAAGAGAGCAATCCCGTATGGGTGAGGTAGTCAGAGTCATCTCCGTAGATGTACATCAGGCAGCCTTCTTTGATCAAGGCGATGACTTCATCATAATCTTGTTGAGGCAGGGCAGGGCATCCCAGACTTCGTCCAATACGTCCATGCTCTTTGGCAAAATCCAAACTCACATAATCCGCCTGATGGATGACAATGGCCCGTTCACGTGCCAAATCATTGATACCTTTTTCCAGTCCATCCAACCTAAGTGAAAGACCGTGTTTTCCATCATAGGTCTCAGCCGTCCTGAAGAAGCCCAAACTGCTCATGAAAGAACCAGGCTCATTGGAGAATTGCTTCGCGAATTCATTTCCGGTATTCCTGCCATGTGCCACTAGCAGAGACTTCATCACGGTGG
>JAQCAN010000070.1 GCA_027621335.1 Bacteroidota bacterium | reverse complement strand
CTGTGTAGAATACAACGGAACCGGCCTCTCCATTCTAGAGATGTCCCACCGTTCCTCCCACTTTGTAGCAGTTATGGAAAAGGCCCAGGCCTTGGTAAAAGAAGTGCTCGGAGTACCTGATGGCTACCAAGTCCTGTTTCTTCAAGGTGGAGCTAGCCTCGGGTTCTATATCTCAGCCTTGAACTTCATGAAGGAGGGTGGTAAAGGCGCCTACCTTAATACAGGGACTTGGTCCAAAAGTGCAATCAAGGAAGCTAAGAAGATCGGTAAAGTGGACGTGGTAGCCAGTAGTGAGGAATCGAATTTCAAATACGTTCCAAAGGGCTATACCGTGCCATCCGATGCGGATTACTTCCACATCACGACCAATAATACCATCTTCGGTACCCAGATGCACCAATTGCCTGATTCCAAAGTGCCGCTCATCGCAGACATGAGCTCGGACATCTTCAGCAAAGTGATTGATGTCTCTAAGTTCGATCTCATCTACGCTGGCGCTCAGAAGAACATGGGACCCGCAGGGACGACCGTGTACATCGTAAAGGAAGAGATGCTTGGAAAGACTGGGCGTGACCTGCCATCCATGCTGGATATTCAGGTGCACATCGCTAAAGAGAGCATGTTCAATACGCCTCCTGTCTTCCCGATCTATGTCTCCATGCTCAATCTGGAATGGTTGAAGGAGTTCGGAGGAGTCAAAGCCATTGAAGCGCGTAACGATGCTAAAGCGGCCTTACTCTATGATGAGGTCGACCGCAACCCACTTTTCGAAGGGGTAGCCGAAAAGGAGGACCGCTCTAAAATGAACCCCACCTTCGTCCTGACCGATGAATCCCTTACTGACAAATGGAACGGCCTTTGGAATGCGGCAGGAATCAGTGGCATCATAGGACACCGAAGTGTAGGGGGCTATAGAGCATCCATGTACAATGCCTTGCCATTGGAGTCTGTGCAGGTCTTAGTGGATTGCATGAAGGAATTGGAGCGCACGGCTTAAGCCCAGAAAAGAACATTATGAAGAAGATATTGGCAAATGACGGCATCTCAGCAGCCGGAAAGAAAAAGCTGCAGGAGAACGGATTTGAGGTGGTCACAGAGAATGTACCACAGGAGAACTTGATCGAAGTCATCAATGAGGTAGGATATGAGGCGCTTCTAGTCCGCAGTGCGACCACAGCGCGTAAAGAACTCATAGATGCCTGCCCGAAGCTCAGTTTCATCGGAAGAGGTGGAGTGGGAATGGATAACATCGATGTGGCCTATGCGCGTGAGAAGGGATTGACCGTGGCCAACACGCCTGCAGCTTCTAGCGATTCTGTCGCTGAGTTGGTGATGGGTCAGTTATATACCATGGCTCGCTTCCTTCAGGACGCGAACCGACACATGCCCACGGAAGGAGCCACCCAGTTCGGAGCCTTGAAGAAGAAATATGCGAAAGGTATCGAGCTTGGAGGAAAGACCTTGGGCGTGATTGGCATAGGGCGCATTGGTCAGGCCACAGCTAAGCTGGCCATAGGTGCTGGAATGCGGGTCATCGCCTACGACCCCATCTCCGACATCAAGGAGATCGAATTGCACATCCATGGCTTAGGAAAAGTCAAGGCACCTATTGAGCGTACGGACCTCAAGGGGCTTTTGGCAGAAAGTGATTTCATCACCCTGCACGTTCCCAAACAAGCGGATGGTTCAGCGGTTATCGGAGAAGACGAACTTAAGCTGATGAAGAAAGGGGCTTCCTTGGTGAATGCGGCCAGAGGTGGAGTGGTGAACGAAGAATCTCTCTTGAAGGCTCTGGATTCAGGTCAACTGAGCTATGCCGCCTTGGATGTCTTCGACAATGAGCCTACGCCAAGTAAGGACATTTTGAGTCATCCTAAACTCTCTTTGACTCCACACATCGGAGCAGCCACCTTAGAGGCTCAGGATAGGATAGGAGTGGAGTTGGCCGATCAGATCATCGCGCATTTCGGCTCTTGAGGGAATGCCTATCGTTCGCCCTTTCAGAGCCATACGTCCCACCCCTGACAAAGTCCATCTGGTCGTCTCACGTTCCTATATCGATTATGAGGAGGACGACCTGAGGCACAAACTCGCAAGTAATCCTTATTCTTTCATCCACATCATCAATCCCGATGTGGAATCAGAGGACAGGGCGGTGGCAGGAAGCACGGATTTCTTCCATAAGGTCAGGGAGAAGTACCTGGAGTTCTATCACAAAGGCTTCTTCATCCAAGATGATACCCCCGGTTTCTACGTCTACACCCAATCCCATGCGGAAGCCTCCTTTACAGGTATTATCGCAACTACGGCTTCCAAGGACTATGCTGATGGCCTCGTAAAAAAGCATGAGCAGACCCTGACTAAGCGAGAGAAGATGTTCGAGACCTATCTGGACATCACGGGCATAAATGCCGAGCCCGTACTCTTGAGCTATGCGGATGATGCCGCTATCGATGCTTTGGTGGATGAGGCCAAGAAGGAGAGACCCATCTACGATTTCAGCACAGCTGATGAGCACCGTCATACGGTATGGTATATCGGAGATGAGACGAAGATCACAGCCTTGAAGGAGGCCTTTGACAAGGTCGGAGCCTTTTACATTGCGGATGGGCATCACCGCACGGCCTCTTCGGCCCGATTGACCTATGACCGTAATGGTGGGCATTATGGTTCTGAGGCTCCCCATGATTTCTTCATGTCCTATCTGCTCCCCGCGTCACAGATGCGCATCCATCCCTTCCATAGACTGATACGCACTCAATCTCCATTGGATGGTGAAAAGGTTTTGGAGGCTTTGAAGAAGGATTTCGACTTCACGGGCCCTTTAGCGGACCCTCGCCCAAAGGCGAAAGGAGAGATGAGTATCTACATGGACCACATCTGGCATGGATTGAAAGCTAAGGAGCATGAAGGTATCTTGGATAGTTTGTTCTGCTCTGAGAAGATTTTGGCCCCCATCTTCGGTATCGAGGATCTGACGCTTGATAAGCGCATCTCGTTCATCAGCGGGGAGAAAGGGATAGGGTCCATCATGCATGCAGTGGATTCTGGACGGTACCAGTTAGGTATTGCGCTCTTCCCCGCGACCATGGAAAGGGTCTTCAGTATTTCTGACCGCGGAGAGACCATGCCCCCCAAGTCCACATGGGTGGAGCCCAAACTCAGAAGTGCACTGACCATTTATAGTTTGAATAAGCACTGATGATGTCGGAGATCGCAACAGCACTTCATCGCATCAAAGACCAATTGCCTGATACGGTGACTCTGGTGGCGGTAAGCAAGACCAAACCCAATGCGCATATCCTTCAGGCCTATGAAGCCGGTCAAAGGGTCTTTGGGGAGAACCGACCTCAAGAGCTCAAGACTAAAGCGGAATCCCTTCCAGAGGATATACAATGGCACATGATTGGCCAATAAAGTGAAGTACCTCATCGAGCACGTGAGCCTCATCCATTCCGTAGATAGCCTGACCTTACTTGAAGAAGTGGAGAAAAGGGCAGCCAAAGTCCCCAGGACAGTGGAGGTCCTTTTACAGATCCATATCGCGAAAGAGGAACAGAAGTTCGGACTTAGTGCCGATGAACTCAAAGTGGTCATAGAATCTAGAGAATTGCTTAAGATGCCCCACATCAGGGTTAGAGGTCTAATGGGAATGGCCACGTTCACTCATGACGAAGAGCAGATAAGAACAGAATTCAAAAGCCTTAAGTCTCTCTTCGAGGAGGTCAAAGTAGAAATGGGAGGACAGTTCGATACGCTGTCCATGGGTATGAGCGGGGATTACACGATTGCCATTGAAGAGGGCAGTACCATGGTCAGGATTGGAAGTAGCATATTTGGGAATAGATAGTAGGACTATGGAGAAAAAGGAAAGTAAACGACTGAAAGAAGCCATGTTGAAGGTCTACTCTGCTGATCAAACGACCATCATGAAAGGTTTGAAAGCGATCAGGGAAGTGGGTACATCCGGGACCATCCAACCACTTTTGGACGTATACAGGGATTCCGAAGATGAAGAGGTGAGAAGGGAGATCGAAGACATCCTAGCCAATCTGAAGATGGAGTCTGCCATAGAACCTTTGGTTGAAGCTTTGGATGAGGAACGTTTTGAAGAGCAAAAGGGACTTATCCTTTCCTCACTTTGGAACTCGGGGTTCTATCCCAGTGATCATTTGGAGCCTATTGCAAGAGCAGCTGTTCAAGGGGACTATCTCTGTGCAGTCGAAGCCATCACGGTCATGGAGAACATGGAGGGTCCATTTCAATTCGATGATCTAGAGGAGGCAAGCCATTTAGTGGAAGAATTCCTTTCACAGGACTTGGAAGATCCTAAAATCCTTCTCATAGAGAGCTTGAGGGAACTGTTGATGGATTTCAGGACTCATTTGGATTAAGGCGATTCTTCCAGCGAAGGGTTTATCAGAGTTTCATATTCACAAGCTGTTACTGATAATCAATAGGGTAGAAGGTCTTGGATTCGCCTTTAGGCATATTCTTAATCCACACAAACCTGATATACCATGAAAATAGTCGTAACAGTCGCACGTATACTCCTCGGGCTCATGATGTTGGTCTTTGGATTGAATAAATTCTTTCATTTCATTCCCATGGAACCACCAGTCGCTGAAGAGGCGCTGGCTTACATGGCCGTGATCGTGGGTTCATACATAGGCCCTGTCATTGCGGTGGTGGAGATCGTCACAGGCCTCATGTTATTGATCAATAAATATTTGGCCTTGGCCGCGGTTTTGGTCTTCCCCGTGATGTTGAACGCCTTTCTTTATCACATCACGTTGGATCCTGCGAATAGTGCAGGGGCCATTCTTGCATTGCTATTCAATATCATCCTTCTTTGGGATAAAAAGGAGAGCTATCAGGGCATGTTGATAGCCTGATCGTCTGCAACAAAAGAGATGAAGGTCGACTCCAAAGGGTCGACCTTTTCTTTTACGTCTTGGCCTATTATTTGATTAACTTTAGAAAAATAAATCCACTTTCTATGAAAACTATATCAGCTATTGTACTAAGTATCAGCTTCGTTCTCCCTGTTTTGGCACAAGACGGATCTTCAATGGCCAAGGAGACGGAGTATAAGGTCATCACCATTGTAGAGTCCATCGTTCCTATGGGAATTGGACGCTCTAGGATGATCGAGAATAAGACTGAGATGAACACGGAGACCTACTCCACTGACCGTACCGATGGGAAGAAGAGTGACCAGGGAGATGTGAAGCGCAAGGACCTCAAGGTTGATGAGTTCACCGAGACCAAGATGTTGAACTTCTACAGTGCCACTGGAATCAACTTCCAGAACATCGCATCAAATGATGCTTTGATTGGAGCGCGCATGAATGAATTGGCGAAAGAAGGATGGACCTTGGCTTTTTTTGCTTCAGGTGTTGAGAGCAACGCTGGACAGCAAGATGGGGAAGGCATTTACATTACCAGAATGGTCTTCACCCGTTGATCATCTGTGTGGACTAAAGTCCTTCTGACTGAATACGTCATTTGAAAAAGGCCGGTGAGCTGACAAGCTTGCAGGCCTTTTTTTGACCTTTAAACTCCGGTAATCTAGGAAATACAGGATTCTGAGACTGAGGCTATTCACCTGGTCAAAGCGGAATGTGTTCTCCAGATTCCTCGTGAAATTGTACTGCAGCATCTCGTCAGCCCCTAAGATGCTGTTCTTCCACACAATACGCATCTCACTGCCTGGGGTGAAGATCCAACGATACACAAGGTCGATGTTGAAGGTGTTGAAATTCACATTATGGCTGCTTGTCCCATCTTCTTCGAGTCCTGCATAATCCGTATCAAGAAGCTCACCTTCACTTCCTAAAGCGTGATAATCAACATACTTCACACGCGTCCAATAGTGGCGGAGGCGGAAGGATAAGGACATCAGGTCATTGAAGACATAGCTGGAAGTCCAAATGGTCTCATATTGGTCCAGCTTTCTTCGCCCGAAAATGATCTCCTCATCCGTTGTATTCACCCATCCAATGTCATCTTTCCAGTTACTCCGATTGAATTCTACAATCTGTAGGAAGCGGTCGTTGAAACGGAAACGGGGCGAGAAGCTCCAATTCAACCGTGACCTGTCGAATTCATCGAACCATCTGTAATTAGATCTTATGTCAAAGGCAAAACGCTTTCGATAATCTGTGCTGATCCACCCTCCGCCATTGTAGTTCACAGGAAACGTGTAGAATCGCCCGGGCTCACGGGGTTCGAAGAAATCATAGGTCAGAATGGGCTCGAGCGAGGTATTGAAGCCAAAGGCTTGGAAGTTTTTGGTGATAAAGAAATGATCCGTGTAGATAGAGAAGTTATTGAACTCATTTGGGTCATCTAGCCTAGAGTAATTGATCTCAGCATAGGAGCTGTACCGGTTGAATTTCCCGAAGGGCTCGAAGATGTTGTATCTACCGAATAAGAAGAAGGAGTTCTGGCTGTTATTGAATAGGAATCCCAGATCGTTCTTGTCATAGGTGCTCGATATGAAGTTCTGTCCGATTCCAAAATTGACCTGCCCATTGGTCTTCTCTATGACGGTCCTCATGGTATGCCCTAAGGCTGTACTATCTGTATAATACTTCTGACTCAAGGCCGCATTCCCGTTGATATTCCAAGAATTGTCCTTGTTGGCAAGGCGATATTCGGTCCCAGTCACATTAGCATCATAGGTCTGTCCTTGGCGCCATACATTCGTATTCACCAGACTCACATAACTGTTCTGCCAGAGGTTCTGATCCAAGACAAGGAGGTTGTAGTTAGTTAGTGGATCAGTGAGGATACTGCGTTCCTCTCCGGTCTCCCAATCACGAGCAATAGCCTCTGTTGGAGCTGTGATGGCATTGAACACGCCTATACCAAGTCCATTCTCATTCCGTCCGCTCACCTTGGTGGCATTCATAAGTCGGCTTTCCCGGGGGTTGGAGATGAGTTCTTCAGTGGATGAGAGCCCATCCTCCGCATTGAAATAATTCAAAGGAGTACCACCTATTCGTCTGGAATAGAAGAGGTTGGCTTTATTGAACAGTTCGGTTCCCTCCGTGAAGAATTGCCTGTTCTCATTGAACTGCACTTCAAATGGGCTAAGATTCAACACCTGGTTATCGGATTGAACCTGTCCGAAGTCAGGTATCAAGGTCATGTCCAAAGTAAAGGCGTCATCAATACCGTATTTGACGTCCATTCCTCCATTGAAAAGGGTGTTCCATGACGTCCCTTGGGATTCATCTTGTTCCAAGTATGCTGAGACATAGGGGAAGAAGAAAAGGCGCATTGGCGCTTTGACATCGGAGATACCATCCAACAGGCCACTTTGATTGAAGAAGCCATTTATTTCCGGTTTTACTTCATTCCAGAAACTCATTTCCCTCATACGTCTGACACTCCGCTGAAAATTGATGTGCCACTCTTGCTCTGGCCGATCCGGGAATCTAAGCGCTGCATATGGGATACGCATTTCCACTATCCACCCTGTATCGGTAAAGGAGACCTTGCTCCACCATACCGCATTCCAATTCTGGTCATTGGTATTCTGACCATACTTGGCATCAGTCTGCACACCTGAGGCAGTCACAACGAATTCCACGCCATTGATTCCGTCCTTATAACAGTCAAAGGTCACTCCGAAGAAATCTGTATTTCCAAGTTCATCCCGTTGAGTCAGTTGCCTCAAAATACTGTCTGGAGCGCTATCGAATAACTCTGCCCCGATGTATATGGACTCGTCATCATAGAGCACCTTGACCACTGACTTGAAAGCTGAAGGTTTACCTGGATTAGGTTCTCTGACGATGAAATCCGAGGCGATCTGAGCTTGTTGCCAAGCAGGTTCGTTCAACTTCCCATCGATATGGATAGGAGAGTCCATGCGCAGTGCGGCCAAACGTTTCTTCTCTGATGAGGACTCGGCCTCAGCGGTCAGGCTCATGAAGAGAATGAGCATCCCTATGGTCGACCTCTGTATCATTCCAAGACCAAAGAGCTCGAATGCTCTTTATTCAAGAGCAGGGTCTTGATGCCCTCCTTAGTGTGGTAATGGACCATATTGGATTGTGCCGAGAAGACCTCTGTGAGCCAATTCGCCCTTACGAGAACCGTCTTCTCATCTGCTCTGCGTGTGCTTTCTGCGTAGCACCAGATAAGGTCATCCTCCAGTTCGAACCCCAAGAAGTCCAGATCCAGAGGACCCTCTGCGTCCTGAATCGAAAAGTGATCTGAGAAATATGCCCTCAACTTGCTCGATTGAGCATCATCCATAGGCTCTGTGATCTTGAAGGGCGTATTTTCCGATAGCGCACGTTCCATGTCATCTATAAAGAAGCGAGAACTCACTCCCAGGACTTCATTCTTCTCGTCCCATGCGATCTCTGTCATACTCACGTAAAAGGTGTGCGGGGCAGTAAAACTGCATATAATGAGTATCAAGAACGATAGACGCATCTTGCAAAGGTAGGGTCAAAATCCAACGCTCCTCAGCCGCTGGATAGGAGTCATCGACCGCTTGTAATTTAAAATGTGCTCTAAAGTCTATTGGGGCTATCTTCATACCCTTATTACAAGTCGATAATGAAGCTTAGAATATTATTTTACGTGTGCGTGTTTTTCTTCTTTGGTGGCCTTTCGGCTCAACATGAGATTTATAACCACAACAAGTTCAAGCAATTACACCAAGAGCTTCCTACCCCAAATACCTACAGGACTGCCTCTGGAGCTCCCGGGCATGAGTATTGGCAACAAAAAGCAGATTATGTCATGGACATCCGTCTGGATGATGAGAACCAGCGCATCTATGGTGAGGAGACCATCACTTACACCAACAACTCTCCCGATGCATTGAAATACCTCTGGCTTCAATTGGACCAGAACGTAAGAGCCAAGGATGCAGATGGAAAGAAGATCGATCAGTCTACCATAAAGGAGAAAATGAGCTTTGCGCAATTCGAAAGAGAATACTCCGATTTCGATGGGGGATTCAAGATCGAAGAGGTGAAGGATAGGAATGGGAAAGCGCTTCCATATACCATCAATGGGACCATGATGCGCATAGATCTGCCTTCAGTGCTCTCTTCCAAAGGGGTCTATTCTTTCAAAGTGAAGTGGTGGTATAACGTCAATGACCGCATGAGCATTGGAGGCCGTTCAGGGTATGAGTACTTTGAAGAAGATGGGAACTACTTGTACACCATCGCTCAGTTCTATCCTCGCATGTGCATGTATTCCGATTACCAAGGTTGGCAGAATAAGCAGTTCCTGGGTTCAGGGGAATTCACACTCTCTTTTGGTGATTATACGGTGAATCTCACCGTTCCTTCCGATCATGTCATAGCCAGTACAGGGGTCCTTCAGAATCCCAAATCGGTCATGACCTCAGAGCAACTAAACCGCTGGGAGAAAGCGAAAGTGTCCGACATGCCGGTGATGATCATCACTGAGGAAGAGGCCATTGAGAATGAGAAGAGTCGTGAGAAGGCCATGAAGACCTGGACGTTCAAGGCTCAGAATGTGAGGGACTTCGGTTGGGCAAGTTCCAGGAAATTCATTTGGGATGCCATGGGGGTGAAACAAAGTGGAAAGACCATAATGGCCATGAGCTATTATCCCAAGGAAGGAAATCCACTTTGGGAACAATACAGCACAAACGCCGTAGCACAAACCCTCGAAACGTATTCAAAGCACACGATCGATTACCCTTATCCAATTGCGATTTCTGTTCACACCAAGTGGATTGGTATGGAATACCCAATGATTTGCTTTAATGGTGGCCGACCAGAAGAAGACGGTACCTATACAGACCGAACGAAATACGGCATGATTTCCGTTATCATTCACGAAGTAGGACACAATTTCTTCCCAATGATCATCAATTCAGATGAGCGTCAGTGGACTTGGATGGACGAAGGGTTGAACACCTTTTGCCAATACCTGACCGAGAAGGAGTGGGATAGAAATTACCCAACGCGTCGTGGACCAGCTAGAAATATTCGCGAATACATGGGTGGAGATAAATCACGCATTTCGCCCATCATGACCAACAGCGAATCGATTTACCAATTTGGAAATAATGCTTACGGAAAGCCAGCCACCGCGCTGAATATCTTGCGAGAGACAGTCATGGGAAGAGAATTGTTCGACTACGCTTTCAAGGAGTACTCCAGAAGATGGGCGTTTAAACGACCAGAACCAGCAGATTTATTCCGCACCATGGAAGATGCTTCGGCAGTTGATTTGGACTGGTTTTGGAGAGGTTGGTTCTACACCAACGACCATGTAGACATGAGTTTGAAAAGCGTTAAGTGGTATCAAATGGACTCGAAGAACCCCGAGGTAGAGATGGCCTTTAAGAAGAATGCTGATGAAAATGAAGCGCAGGATATTTCTATGCTTCGCGATGCGGAAGACATCAAACAAACACGTTTAGAGGCAGATCCAAGCATTCACGATTACTACACCGAAAAGGATCCTTACGAAATCATCGAGTTGGACAAAACCGACTATCAGGCATACATGGACAAGTTGGATGACG
>JAQCAN010000069.1 GCA_027621335.1 Bacteroidota bacterium | reverse complement strand
GGCTCCTCGATCTTCACCTGGCAATGGACCTGATCACAAAGATTGAATCCTTCCTGCTCATGTCTGCGTTGATGTCCAAGGGCGTAGGTGCGACAAATGACAGCCTGAACCTTATAGAATTCCAATATCTGATCCTTACCAGCCTCGGACTCTATGACTCCTGCCACATAATCCTCGAAATCCGTGATGACGCCAATTACTTTCAGTGCTAGTCCGTCAGACTTCACTTTTAGCCCTTGATCGTACTTTTCTTCCCTTCTCTCAGGACTAAGGCTCTTCAGGGTATAGATACCTCCATCCATACGCTCAAATGAGGTGCTTCTAGCGATGACTTCTTGTGATGTGCTTAGCTTGACCTTACCTTTATCAATAGCCAGATAACTTGATTTTCCGGAAGGAATCGTATACATCTGACCTTCAGCCGTCTTCCAAGTGACAGGCTGGTCAGAGTGATAATACAAACGCTCCGTATTCATTCCATCTCTCCATAGCCCAAGTGTCATGGACTGAGCTAGAAGCTCTGTTCCAATAAGGGTCATAACAAGTATGAAAAGAAAGTGTCTATTCCTCATTTTTGATCTGTACAAACATATTTCAGGGGAACGGCCTGATCTTAAGACTTTGAAATTCTTTCAAACATCGAGCGGGCAGCTCTTTCCGAAGCTCCTGGTCCACCGAGTTTTGCCTTAAGCTCTATGAATGAGACTTTCATGTTATCTCTATATGGTCCATTTTCAACAATTCGACTTAATTCACTTTTGAGTTTTGTGGGATTCAGTTCGGATTGGATGAGTTCCTTGACCACTTCGGCATCCATGATCAGATTCACCAATGAGATGTATTTGATTTTAACCAACTGACGGGCAATACGGTAGGAGATGGAATTACCTCTATAGCAGACAATTTCCGGAATTCCGAGTAAAGCTGTCTCTAAGGTGGCGGTACCTGACGTTACCAGAGCCGCGTGAGAAGACCTGAGTAAAGCATATGTGCCATCCTGTACCAAGTCGACATCCTTTTCTCCGATAATTGACCTGTAGAAACTAGGGTCAATGGACGGAGCAGCCGCTATTCTGAAGGTGTAGGAAGGAAACTCGTCTGCCATGGCAAGCATAACTGGCAGCATTTTACTGATTTCTTGCTTTCTTGATCCTGGCAGTAAGGCAATCGTTGGAGCTCCCTCAGGTTCAGAGGATGGTGCATCTTTCAGTTCATCGAGTAACGGATGGCCCACGAACTCAACGTCCATTCCATATCGGGCATAAAAGTCCTTTTCAAAGGGAAGGATGCAGTAGACCCTGTCCGTATATTTTTTGATGGCATGCACACGGTTACTCTTCCATGCCCAGATCTGAGGAGAGATGTAATAGTGGACTTGGATCCCCAAAGATTTCACGAAAGGAGCGATACGTAGATTGAATCCTGGGTAATCGATGAGAATTACCGCGTTAGGCTTGAATGCCTTGATATCCTCCTTGCAGGCGCTCAAATTGCCAAGTATAGTTTTGAGGTTCATGACCACTTCTGCAAAGCCCATGAAGGCTAAGTCCCTGATGTGCTTTTTAAGTGTAACTCCCTCGGCAGCCATGCGGTCACCTCCCCATCCACGCCACTCGATGTCCTCTCGAAGTGCATGGAAGGCTTTCACGAGATTAGCCCCATGTAGGTCTCCAGAAGCTTCTCCTGCGATGATGTAGATTCTCATGCGTAATAGAGAACTATTATAATCACAGCCAGCAGTATGGTGATGAGTAATCCCCTATTCATCTCATCCTCTCTTCGCTTCATCAAAACAAAGAATAGCATCACATTCACCAGCAGGGAGCCAGTGATGATCTGAGACCGGAAAAGCGCGGTATCTAAGAATACCTGATGGTAGAAATAGCTGAAATCCACACCATTCAACCATGCGAATAGGAATCCATAGATCAAGAAACCCAAGGCTAGCCCGATGACTCCTAACCCGAAACCCATCAAAGTCTTTTTCATGCGCTCAGTCATAGTTCCCAGTTATTGAAGGTAGGTATGTGTTGATGCGCGGTCATATCGAATTGTATAGGTACCACTGACACATAATGGTTCTTCAACGCCCATATGTCAGTATCCTGACCCTTGTCCATTTCCTTGAAATCTCCTGCCAACCAATAATATGGATGGCCCATTGGGTCTTCCCGTTTTACCAATCTATCCTCCCATATTCCGATGCCTTGTCGACAGATTCGAATGCCCTTCAATTTCTCGCCATTGGAACGCGGAATATTGACATTCAAGCATGTGAATTCGGGGAATTTCTCATTCAATGCTTTGGCGATGATGCGCTCTGCCACAATCGCAGAATCACCGAAGTCTGCATTCTGGTCATAATCCAAGAGGGAAAAACCTATAGATGGAATGTTCTCAAGCGCTCCTTCTACCGCTGCGGACATCGTTCCGGAGTAGAGGACGTTGATCGAAAAATTGGCTCCATGGTTGATGCCTGAAACTAAGAGGTCAGGTCTACGGTCAGAGAGTCCGTGAATAGCAGATTTCACACAATCAACAGGCGTCCCAGAGCATGAATAGGAGGTGACCCCTTCAAGGACATCTACCTTCCTGATTTTCAGGGGGTCATGGATGGTGATGGCATGTCCCATTCCTGACTGTGGTTTACTGGGAGCCACCATAAGCACGTCCCCGAATTTACTGGCCGTTCGGGCCAAAGTCAGGACTCCTTTAGCATCATATCCATCATCATTTGTCACTAGGATAAGGGGGCGTTCGGCTGTGCTCATAATTGGCAAAGCTACATTCTCCAACGAGGTATAACCTTATCATCAGATTTATCGTATTAAATACAGTTATGATGATGTGCGTCAGAGAAGTGGTGATAACAGGGCTGATAGTCTTGATGACCGTGCCCTTTATGGCTCAGGATGACCTAAGTGTCGCTAGAGAGCTTTTTAAAGAGGGTGATTACGAGTCCGTCATTTCCCATCTTGTCTCTTTTGAGATTCGAAACGTCCCTGACCTTCTCTTGGAAGCTGATGCTCATCATAAGCTCAGTGACTATGAGCAAGCCGTGGTATGGTATACTCAAGTCCTGGCGAGAGAAGAAGACCATCCTCAGGCTTTGATGCGCAGAGGTGCTGCCTATCTGGAAATGGGCCAATTCGGTTGGGCGCTGAAAGATGTGAAGGATGCTCTGAGGATCAGTCCTTCTGAGTGTAAAACGAGTTCAAAGGCAAGGATCATCTGCTATGACCAAGAGGACTTGAGAAATGCCGTCAAATATTATAAAGCAGCATTGGACTATAAGCCCAACTATCCCCAAGCGAGGTACATGCTAGGGGCTTCCAAGGCGATGCAGGGTGATGCGCGAGCTGCTTCACGTGAGTTCGCATCAGTAGTTGATGACCTGCCAAATTCGGTCTACAACCTAGCTGTGGTAAGTCTTGAATCCGATGATTATGACCAGGCCATCGCTTATTTCGAGCAGCTGGAGGGAATGGACTTCAAATTGGACAAGGATTTCTATTTCCTAAAAGCCGAAGCGCTGTATTTCGAAGGAGATAAACAATTGGCTTGTTTAGAGTATGAAAAAGCTGCTGAACTAGGAGATGAAGAGGCTGCGGATATCTACGACAATTACTGCCTGAAGAACAAGAAAAAACCAACGAGTAAGAAACGCGAGGCCATTCGCATCCAGATGTAGCCCTTATTCTCTCATTTCAGGGAATTGCTTTGGATAAATGTGTTCTTTCACCCGTCCGCAGTTCTCATGGATTTCCTTCCAGGAGTCTATATCCAGTTCGACTTTCACCCGTGAACAAGTGACCAGGTCATCGTAGAAATGATGATCCAGATGGCTACAGAGATCTGTGAAAGTAGGATTATGTCCAAAGATCATAACAGTGTCATAGTCGTCCGTGATATCTTCTATAACGCTCACCATCTCTCTGACTCCGGCCCCATAGATTCGTCTTTCCAGTTGTGTGTGCTCTTCAAAGAGGCCAAGTTGGGATTGATAATAACGCATTGTGTCCTTAGCACGGGTAGCCGTGCTGCTGAGCAGAAAGTCCATGGCTATCTTTTCGTCCTTGAACTTCTCAGCCATGAAACCGGCATTCTTTTTTCCTCTAGTGTTCAATGGACGATCGTGGTCAGATTTCGCACCGGAGTCCCAATCCGACTTCGCATGTCTATGTATGTATAAGGTTTTCATATCTGATTATTTAAACATTCATGCCACGGCAAATCGTTTCATGTCTATAGGTTTGAAATCCGCCCAAGCCTTTGATTCCATGCATGCCCTTAGAGCGGTAAGCATTCTACCTTGGTATAAATGTCCATCATTTCCTTCAAGAAGTTCAGGATAACTCAGCCGATCAGGAAGCATGGGGTATACTCCTGCGTCAATGGCTTCGACAATACTGATACCAAAGAAGTCCTGTATGGACGTGACCGGCAGAATATCTGCTTCACGCAATAAGGCAATGTAAGCTTCACGTGAGCCCATATAACCCCAATGGATGATATGGTCCATCAGAGCATCTTTTGCAATATCAAAGCAAGGTGGCGACTTCTGGTAGGATTCTCCGGTTACGGCCAATCTGAAATTGAATCCTGCGTGCTTCAATGCGATCAAGGCCTCGAAGAACTCATCAGGGCCTTTGTCATATTCCCAGCGATGGTTCCAAAGAATCAAGGGAGTTCTGTCTCTGGCCTTCGAAATAGAGAGCGGCCCATGAAGATTCAGTAGGATAGGAGAGATGATGCTTTTCCGCGCGATACGATCGACATTCTTAAGTTCTTGATGATCTGGAAACGCATTGAGGAATTCAGGAAGGGCATTCAGAAAACTGATCATGTGGTATCGGCTGTTGAAATGCACTTCATCTGCCGCCAGACAAGATGTGTAGTTCGTGAAGGCATAATGTCGGTTCCTGCCCGAATCTAGGTCACGGTCCGCTGCGGACCAAGGATAGGTCAGCTGGTTCTCATGCATATAAAGGATGATTCTTGATTCTCCTTTTTCACGACCGATAAGCCCAAGATAAGTGGCGAGATCCAGCATGTCGGAGCACAGGATGACATCTGGTCTGAATTCGTCTTTCTTATATCGTTCAGCTAGAGTGATGGCCGCTCCATACATACGCCATTTCCAATGTCTTCCAGGAAGGGAATGGATGACTGCCTTCCCTTGCCAACGGTTCACCATCCCCTCCGCCCAAAGGGCATGTGAACCCCTCATGAAAGGCTCAACGATAAGAAGGGTGAGGTCACTGGAATTCATCTGCCTAATATACTTGGTATGCCTTTCCAATAGGACGGGCCATAGACCGATAAAGGTCAATTAGATGTATCTTTCTGCGATGGAAGTAGTTTTGTCCATTGCCATTGGCATCAGTTTGGCCGCAGCCTGCGGCTTCAGGGTTTTTGTTCCTCTATTCATCGTCAGTCTTTGCTCTTACTTCGACATCGGTGTGGAGTGGCTCGGAGAGGATTTCGCATGGATGGGACAGTTGCCAGCTCTTTTATCCTTTGGAATTGCAAGTCTTCTGGAATTGGCGGGCTATTACCTTCCTGTTGTCGACAATTTCCTCGATAGCATAGCCATTCCGCTTGCGGCCATAGCTGGAACCTTGGTGAGTATGAGTACCATGGTCGAATTGGATCCCTTATTGAAATGGAGCATTGCCTTGATTGCAGGAGGCGGATTGGCCGGAGTCATCAAGGGGCTTGGGGCTAAGACGCGTTTGATTAGTACCGCAACTACCGCTGGTTTGGGTAACCCTGTCGTCTCAACTGCGGAGACTGGAGCTGCCATCTTTGTTTCCCTTTTGGCCTGGTTCATTCCACTTATGGCCTTCGGATTCATCCTCATTCTGATCTATATGCTTTTCAGAGGGGTGAGGAGGGTGGCTTCTAGAAGAAAGAAGTCTTCTGATCTGACCATTTGAGGTCACTTCATCATTTTTCGCTTGATGAGATAGGCTACCAGGATATCGTTGAATCCAGCTCTGATGTCTGCCGGAACAAAATCGATATGGTATTGAGTGCACCGTTGTTTCATCTCCTCGTAGTGGGCAGATACGGCTTTCACATATGCTTCCTTCACCTCACCTGGTTGGACCTTCAGTTCTTCTCCCGTTTCAGAGTCAATGAAGGTGTAGGGACGATTCTCGAAGTCGAAAGACAATTCTGTTACCGCGTCATGAACATGGAAGAGGATGACCTCATGCTTATTGTGCTTCAAGTGTTGAAGAGCATCAAAAAGGGCCTCGGCATGTTCTGAGTCACTGTCGAGCATGTCAGAGAAGAGGATGACCACAGAGCGCCTGTGAGTCTGCTCAGCGATCTCATGCAGTGAGGTGATGAGATTCGTTCCTTTTGAGCTGGTGACTTTTGGATGCTTCAGCAATTCTTCCATCCTTTCATAGAGATAGCGCTGGTGTGCTGGGCTGGTCTTGCATTCTGTGTGCAGTTTCACCTGCTCCGAGAAGAGACTCAGACCGACCGCATCCCTTTGCTTTTTGAACAACTCGGTCAATGCCGCTGCTCCGTAGATGCTGAACTGGATCTTGTTGTATTTTCCTTCTGATAAGTCAGAGCCCTCTGGGTAATACATGGAGGCTGAGGTATCTATGATCAATCTAGCTCTCAGATTCGTCTCTTCCTCATATTTCTTTAGATAGAGCTTATCCGTGCGTCCGTAGAGTTTCCAATCGATATGACGGGTGCTATCCCCTAGATTGTACTGGCGATGCTCTGCGAACTCAACAGAAAAACCATGAAAAGGGCTTTTATGCATACCTACGATGAACCCTTCTACAACCTCTCGTGCGAACATCTCCAAGGAGGACACTTCGGTCAATCGGCTTCTATCTATCTGCACAGGCATAGGTCAGGGACTTAGGAGGTTGGAATTCAGGAAGGCTTGGTGGCTTTTCCTCTAATGGATTTGAAAACCGCAGTCACAGCAGCCACGCTGACCGTGTCTGTCTTGAAGTGTTCAATGATCTGTGCTTTTTCTTCATGGGTACATTCCAAGGTATTCATGATGTTCATGAGGTGCATCTTCATGTGTCCTTGTTGGATGCCCGTGGTGACCAATGAAGCCACTGCACCGAAATTCTGCGCAAGGCCTGCACAAGAGATGATCTGCATCAACTCCTCCGCACTTGGATGGCCGAGCAGATCCAAAGAAAATTTCACCATAGGGTGAAGGTTTGTGATACCCCCGACCGTGCCCAAGGCCATAGGGATCTCTATCCAGAAACGGAAGACTCCCTCCTCTACGGTACATCGGGTCAAACTTCGGTATTGGCCATCACGGCTAGCATAGGTATGGGCGCAGGCCTCTACAGCCCTGAAGTCATTGCCCGTGGCTATGACAACCGCATCAATGCCATTCATTATGCCTTTGTTGTGCGTGGTGGCGCGGTAAGGCTCTATGGTCGCTATGCGGACAGCTTGCTTGAATTTTTCCGCAAAGAGCTCAGCAGGGAAATCCCCTTTGCCATTGAATAGATCCTCCACTTTACAACTCACTTCAGATCTGACGATGCATTCAGGGCTATAATTGGAAAGGATGCACATGATGATGAGCAGACTTTCCTTTTCCTTCTCGGAAAATACTTGGCTGCTCTCCACCTTATCTCTCCAGATACTAGAAAAACGCTCCAAAATGGAATTGATGAAATTGGCACCCATGGCATCTCGGGTCTCGAAAATGCCCTTCAACTGGAAGTAGTTCGATTCAATGTCCGATCGATCGATCAGTTCTATGTCTATGATTCCTCCGCCACGTTGGCGCATGTTGGCCGTCAGGTCCTCAGTACCCTTGAAGAGTTCCTGTTTGATGTCGTAGAAGAACGTCCTGACCTTCTGAGGGTCGATGGCCCAGGTGAAATGGACATGTCCGATTTTCCTCATACTGAGCACTTCCGACTTGAACCCTCCACGTTCGGACCAGAATGCGGCCGCTTTAGCTGAAGCCGCAACCACCGAGCTTTCTTCAATGGCGAACGGAATGCAATAATCCTTTCCGTTGATAACGAAGTTGGGTGCAACTCCATAAGGGATGAAGAAGTTGCTCAGGCTGTTCTCAATGAATTCGTCATGCAGAGACTGCCGTTTGGGATCCTTGTGCCAATAGTCCTTCAGTTCCTCGATTTTAGTCCCATCACCATTAAAGTAGGACTGGACCAACCATTCCATCTTTGCCTCCTTGGAGAGCTTTGAAAAACCTTTGATGCGTTTGTTCATCAGATATTTAGTCTACTATAATCATCAAAAATACGGTAAGAACAACGATACCAACCCGAAGGTTGGTATCAAGAAAAATTGAATATGATTAGTGCTGCCTACGCATCAAGGACCTCAGAGCCCAGATTCTTATCTCCACCAGACCCATAAGGGCCTATATACTTTGCATCTCCGAAGGCCAAAAATAGGCCAGAAGATGAAATTCAACAAGACGAGCCCAAGGGTAAAACTCTCAGTTTTGCCAAAGCTCTTGGAAAGCATATTATAGGTCCAAACGGACCATATCAGACCTATGAACGGAATCAGCATCAACAGGACCCAGTAGCCTGGTTTGCCAACTATCTTGGTCATAATATAAAGGTTCAAGAAGGGTATGATGCTAGTCCATCCAGGCTGGCCGGCCTTCTCGAAAACTTTCTACATAGAGACAATCATGAGAAGGGTCACACTGAAGACAATCAACATGAGTGCGATAGGGAACCCGTCAGAAGTCATTGAATCATTCATGGTATAGGAGTAATGGTTCATTCAATAATAGAGTTTTTAAGTTATTGTGACGATGGATTTTCATCGGATAATTTGAGAACGGAACATATAAAAGGCCGTCTACCCTGAAGAGTAAACGGCCTTTTGCGCTATCCTATGTCTGTCTCGAATGCTTTACAAGAGGATGAGTTTTCTAGCTGTGAGAGGAAGCCCCTGCGCATCCATCACTTTGAGGATATAAAGTCCTTTTGACATTTTTCCAATATCCACCTGACTGAAAGAGCTTGTCAATGCTTGCTCCAAGGTAATTCTACCATGGGAATCGAGGATCATGATATAGGCCAATTCACGTCCATTGAGTTCAATGTTGAGGTTTCCATTCAGAAGTGCGGGGTTAGGGTAAACAGTAACCACACTTTGGTCATATTCTTCAATCCCTGTTGGGCCCCAAGTGATGCTTGTGCTTATGGATGAACATCCACCAGGCGTTATAGCCAAGACACTGTAGGCGCCAAAATCCTCAGGACCAGGAGTATAGGCAGTGGAGTTGGCGCCCGGAATGCTCTCTCCGTTCAACAACCACTGGTAGTTTAATTCAATGTCCTCGTTCAGGAGAACTAATTCGCTTCCTATGAGGGCTATCATAGGCTCTGTGACATTGAACCTGATCACGACATCATCGATGGATTGACAAGCAGGATTGTCCACTTGCCAATAGAACGTGTAGGCCCCATATTCTTCAAGGGTGATGACCGCCATCGGGTCGTTCACGTCACTGAATTCAACAAATCCAGGATTCTCTTCATCGCTGAGCCATGTTCCTGACTCACTCTCACCCAAGGTATTCGCCTGCAGGACCAAGGTGTTACCTGTGCAGAATTCGCGGTCTATTCCAGCATTGGCCACAACTTCATCGTAGGCAATGACGGTGATGGTGTCACTTACACAGCCAGAGTCCCAAATAAATTGATGGCTCCCGATGGCAGGGAGCATGGCGCTCGTTGTTCCATTCTGAAGATCATTGAGGTCTACATCATCCTCAGATGACCACATACCAAAAGGTAAAGGATTGCTTAAGATGATTTCAGTTCCACAGATCAATTGTTCAGGTTCAAGGTCCAATGTGGTGATTCCGATATCCACGATCTCGATGCCATACGACACTACCGTTGGAATAGGTATGTCATCATTTGCGACTGAAACGATCAGGAGTCGGTTCCCATTCATATTGGATGCGGTCCAGCATATATCCACGGTCACCGGATTGATTCCGGAGATACTCATTGATGCACCTGGCAGGACTTCAGTCGAATTAGCCGTCACTGAGAGTATCTCATTGGGATCTTCGCTGGCGAATTGCATGGAAACGCAGAACTCACTGCCTTCACATACAGAGATCTGCATGCTGTCGGATAGGTTTGTGTTCACCTCGGATATCATTAACACTCCAGGTCCTTGAATGCTCGGTGGATAAGGTGAACAAGTGGAGACCACGAACTGGACATCCACGGTCATAGATGACTTGGTAATGCCGTCAGGATCTAATTCCTCGATGAGCATGGCTACCACATATTCACCGATGATCTGGGTATCTATGGTCAAACTTCCCGTTTGAGGGTCAATGGTCATGCCTTCTATAGGTTCTTCTGCACTGAATCCATCTTCATAGACGATATCCACGTGGTTATTGCCTGTCGTTGGCCGCTGTGCTGGAACAAGGCTATACCTTAATTCGTCCCCATCAGGGTCATAGGCTCCAAGGTTCACCTGGATATCAGGATTGCCGCACACATAAGGTACTGTTG
>JAQCAN010000068.1 GCA_027621335.1 Bacteroidota bacterium | reverse complement strand
GTTGGGCATACCAGGTTGACCGCTTGGCATCTGGTTGCTGTTCATGCTGGTATAGAAAATGGTGCTTATTGCCATGAGCAAGGTGAAGAGACTTACATGGTCTCCATAGAAAGGTATGGAGAATGGGAGCGAGGCGATGCTATCATAGGATGAAAGGTCATCTGCCCAAAGGAACGGCTCTTGGCGTAGTTCTATGCTGGCTGGAAAAAAGCGGAACATGGCATAGAGAATGGGCATCTGTATGACCATGGGCAGGCATCCGGCCATGGGATTCACCCCACTCTTTCGATAGAGGGCCATGGTCGCCTGCTGTTTCTTCATCGGATCCTTCTCCTTCTCGAATTTCTTGTTCAGTTCATCGATCTGAGGCTTTAGAACCCTCATCTTGGCGCTGCTCAGGTAATTCTTATAGGTCAGTGGAAAGAGCATGAGCTTGATGACGACTGTAAGAATGAGGATGATGACACCGTAGCTAGTGATGAATTGATTGAGGAAGTTGAAGATGGGAATGACGAGCCATTTGTTCATCCAACCGAAGATGCCCCATCCCAAGTCGATGATACGATCCATCTCGTTCTCATAAGCAGCCAAGGTAGGGTAGCTGTTAGGGCCCATATAAAAGGCGATGTTGACCGTAGGACTAGGGTCATATTCTACTGGAAGGGTGATTTCTGCACTATAGTATTTCGTGACCAGCGTATCCGATTCCTCAGGGAGTCTGATCTCCAAGCCCGCATTGTCTTTCGGGAACCCCTTTTCCGAAATGGCTACAGCCGAGAAGAAATTCTGCTTGAAAGCCACCCAATTCACACGTGCATCCAGTTCGGTCGCATCATCTTTGGTCTCGCTCAGGTATTCGCGATCTCCATCCATATACCGATAGAAGACGCTAGAGCGCTCACGCTCTCTGGCCATGCTCTTCTCTTTGAAGAGTCCGGTGACATTCCAGATCATGCTCAGGTCATCCCTGCGTGTATCCAGGTCATCCTGTAGTCCGTGGAAATCCATCCTGAAGTCCAGTTCATAGCTTCCTTGATGGAGTGTGTAGACCAGATCGAGATATTTCTCAGGATCGTTCGTGGCCAAGTGCATCACCATGACGGAGTCGTTAAGCGCTGTCGGTGTGAAGGTGAGGTCCGAGGTATTGATGACTTTCCCGTCCCTCGTGCTGAACCTGAAATTCATCTCGCTTTTCTCATCAAAGAGGAGCAAGGCTTCTTGAGAGTAGGTCTTGAACTTGGTCAACTCCAATTGCTTCATCTGTCCACCTTTCGGCTGGAAGGAGATGCGCATCACATCATTCTGAATGACATGTTCAGCGGAATCAGCAAGGGATGACGCTGATGGGGAGAAGATGCCATATTGAGAGGCTCTGGCTGCTTCTATAGCAGCACGTTCCGTGCTATCCAATTCGGCTGGGACTGAGATGGTCTCAGCGGGCTCGTTGGGTATTGTTGAACTGTAATCTGACGAGAGTTCAGTACGTGCTGTTCGCAGGCTATCTTCAATAGCAGCCTTCCTTCTCAGCTCTTCAGCGCTGGGTTGTGTGAACCAGCTGTATCCTATGATAACGAGGCCTATGAGAAAGAGGCCGACAATAGAGTTTTTATCCATGTTTTTCTTAAGGGGTCGCCAAAGATAGAAGTTCACATGGAGCAGCCAAGGTTAAGTGCTCGCCTACCGTGTAAATCATGAGTAGAGCAGAATATGAATCTGAAAGGATCAAGAGTCCACTAACTCCTTTTCAGTCTCTTCCACCTTCCTTCCAGCCAAAGCAGCCTGTACGAAGCCGATAAAAAGGGGATGAGGTTCAGCTACTGTGCTTTTGTATTCTGGATGGAATTGAACACCTACGAACCATGGGTGTTCAGGAATTTCGATGATTTCCACCAATCGGCTCTCAGGATTCACCCCTGTCATGCGCATCCCTTTGGATTCATAAAGGGACTGGAAGTCATTGTTGAATTCATAGCGGTGCCTATGGCGCTCCATGATCTCCTTCTTCCCATAACAGGCCATGGCGATGGAATCTTCTTTGAGCTGGCAAGGAAATTGGCCTAGCCTCATGGTCCCGCCCTTGTTGATGATGCTCTTTTGATGCTCCATTATGTCGATGACGGGATACTCCGTATCTGGGTCCATCTCGGTGCTATGCGCTTCGTTCAAGCCCAGAACGTTCCGGCCATACTCGATCACAGCACACTGCATTCCAAGACAGATTCCGAAGAATGGGATCTCCTTTTCCCGGACATAGCGAATGGCCTCTATCTTCCCTTCGATTCCACGACCACCGAAGCCTGGAGCGACCAATACACCATCGAGATGGCTCAATTTCTTGGCCACATTTTCCTTGGACAGGGACTCCGAATGGATCCACTCCAATTTCACCTTCACCCCATTGGCAGCGCCAGCATGGATAAATGATTCCACAATGGACTTATAGCTGTCCTTCAGCTCGATGTACTTGCCTATGAGTCCTATGCGGACGATTTCCTTTGGACTTTTCAACCTCCATATGAAGTCATTCCAGGTGCTGAGCTCCGCATCTCCTTCAAAGGGTATGCCCATTTTGGAAAGGACCACCTGATCCAACTTCTCATTGGCCATGAGGTTTGGCACATCATAGATCGTCTCTGCGTCTATGGATTCAATAACGGCTTCAACGCTCACGTTGCAGAATCGGGCGACTTTCACACGGATGTCGTCTGTGAGCGGATGTTCGGTTCGGCAGACTAGGATATCAGGCTGCACTCCAAGCTCCAATAGCTGTTTCACCGAGTGCTGGGTGGGCTTGGTCTTCAACTCTCCAGCTGCAGCTAGGTAGGGGACAAGGGTAAGGTGGATGACCAAGGCATCCTTGCCAAGGTCCCATTTCATCTGTCTGACGGCCTCCACGTAGGGCAGAGACTCTATGTCACCCACTGTACCTCCGATCTCCGTGATCACAAAATCATAATGGCCTTCTTTGGCAAGCAATTGAATACAGCGCTTGATCTCATCCGTGATGTGGGGAATGACCTGGACGGTGCGCCCCAAGTAGTCTCCTCTTCGTTCGCGGTCGATCACATTCTGATAGATGCGTCCAGTGGTGATGTTGTTGGCTTGTGAGGTCCTGACATTAAGGAAACGCTCATAATGGCCTAGGTCCAAGTCGGTTTCCGCTCCATCATCGGTGACGAAACATTCCCCATGTTCATAGGGATTGAGAGTTCCAGGATCGATGTTGATGTAAGGGTCCAGTTTCTGGATGGTGACAGTGTGGCCGCGGGCTTGAAGGAGCTTGGCCAGAGAGGCTGAGACGATTCCCTTACCCAAGGAGGAGGTCACTCCACCTGTTACGAAGATGTATTTGGTCTGTTCAGCCATACCGTATTGCTACGGGACGTAAAGTTAAGACAATAATGCTTCAGGTTAAGACCATGTCAAGAAATAGCTAAAAGAAATCAGCAGGCCATGAAATCAAGGAAAACCTGAGCAGGAAGATAGGTTCTTGGGACCAGAATCACCCGAAAGTATGAGGGATGAGATGGTTGATTACAGGAAGTTTGCATATGCCCCTCAATTGAATCAGTTCATGAATCAAGTCCCTTCAGCCACTTCATTTCATCCTTTCGGACGAATGCTGAACAAGGCTCATGCCCCAACTTCGTTGGGTGAATAATTCTTAGTCACTCGTAAATGAATGAAGGCATGAGCTAGCTATCTCCCAAGGAATATGAGTTGGTAAGATTCGTCTTGAAAGGGTATACCAACAGGAGCATAGTTGAGGCCATGGCAATCTCCCCCAATACGGTCAAAACACATATGTCAAATGTCTTCAACAAGCTGGAAGAATCCAGCAAGGAAGGCCTTATCAATCAGCCGCTCTGTTGAATGAAAGAATCAGAACGTCCAATTCACTCCTAAACTAGGTAGGATAGGGAGCTGATAAACCTCCTCAGTAGTCTCCCTGGCAATGTAGAAGATGTTCCTTCTGTCATAGATGTTGGTGACCCCAGCGGTTACCTCCATCGTCTGGAATTCCTTGATCTCGATGGTCTTCTTGATGTTCCAATCCAAGCGATGGTAATCCGTCAACCTGGAACTGTTCAGCTCTCCCAAGATGCTGAAGACATTATCAGGATTCTCCGTGATGTAATCGCTGTAGATGCCATCTTCGAATCCGATGGACTGAGAGAATCCTTGGTTCGGTGTGAAAGGCAATCCAGACCCGAAATTCCAACGCACACTACTCTCCCAGCTCTCATTCTCACCCCAACGGTATGAGGCGATCAAGTTCACATTGTGCCTTCTGTCGAAGACCGGTACATAGCTGCGAACACCGTCCCAACGGTCTGATTTCTGATAGGAATATACGGCCCAGAGATCGTAAGACTTACGCTTGTACTTCAATACCACATCCACCCCTTGGGAGGTTCCTGTTTCTATGATGAAATCTTTCTTGAACTCATCTGGTAGTTCGCGGTTGGCCACATTGTCCTCGAAGATCTTGTTTCGATTCGTGTTGACCAATTGATTGAAGTACTTGATATAGCCTTCTACATTCAATTCAAGATAGCGGTTCAGGTCCCATTCCACTCCCACGATCCCGTGTGTGGCCTTTTGAAGGTTGGACGTCACCTCTGACACGGTGCCGTCCTCTTCCAAGAAGGTGTCCTGCAGATTATCCGGTCCGGTCAAGAATCCATAGAACAGATTCACCACATCCCGGTCGGAGTTCGCTGCGATGAGGTTCTGAGAATAAATTCCTCCAGCACCTTTCAAACGGATGTCATCCGTTACATTGTACTTGAATCCAAGACGTGGCTCGAAGGAGAGCTCCCCGAAAGCAGAGTAGTAATGCGCACGAATGCTGGGCTCTAAAATCAATCGCTTAGCCTTCAGCTTGTAGGAAAAGAATCCTGCCATTTCCGTAGTATTCTCACGTTGCTCGGTCAGGAAGTTCAGGTTATTGAAGAACGAGAAATCCGTAGTTACACCGATGACCTTGTAGACATACTTGAACTCATTGTCCCCGCTGAAGTATTTGAAGTTCAATCCCATGTTGAAACTGTTGACATCACTGGAACGCGGTGGAAGATTCTGTTCGTCCAGATTAATGCTGTAGGAGGAGTAGGCGAAGTTCCCTTCTATGAGGGTCGGGGTCTTACCAGGGATAAGAACGAAGTTGGCTCCTCCACCATAGGTGTCCCATGACAGCTCAGAGACCTTCTGATACGTCACCTGATCGGTAAAATTGAACCCGAAGAAGTTGAGCTTGCTGCCATTCTCAGAATTCAAGCTCACTTTCCCATATAAGTCACGATAGACGAATGGCAGACCATCTCCATCATTGACCCAAGGATAGAGAGACTCGCTGGTCACATCAAGATAGGATTGCTTGGCCGAGAAGATGAAGCTGGAGGAGCCGCCACCGGATTGATCCAATTTCTTAAGAGGTCCCTCGATCAATGCTTTTGCACCAAAAGTGGTCGCACTGAGTTTGCCGGTGGTTCGGCTCTTGTTACCATCTCGTGTAGTGATATCCATCACCGATGAGATCCTCCCACCATACTCGGCATTGAATCCACCTGAATAGACATCCGCATTACGCATGATATCCGTATCGAATACCGAGAATAGACCAATGGAATGGAATGGATTATAGATGATCATACCGTCCAATAACACCTTATTCTGCACAGGACTTCCTCCGCGTATATAGAGCTGCCCACCTTGGTCTCCGGTGAAGATTACACCTGGAAGGACTTGCAGGTACTGGGCTAGATCGGCTTCACCACCTTGGCTTGGAAGGGACTTGATCTCTTTAGGGGTGATCTTCTCCACAGAGACTTGCACCTGTGTGAGGGCCTCCTGTTTCTCGGCACTGATGACCACTTCAGAGATGTTGATCGAAGATTGTGTCAGATAGAGTGATTCGGTCACCAGACCATTCTTAGGCACGGTGATGGACTTCTTCAAGGTGTCATAACCTAAATAGGTGACCATGAGAGTGTAGTTGCCTTCAGGAACTTTGGTGATCTGGTAGAAACCATTCACATCGGTAGCAGCTCCAAGGCTGGTCCCCTTCAAGAAGACATTGGTGAAAATTATGGGCTCACCATTGGTCTTCTCATAAACGAATCCGCGCACTGTGCCGTTCTGGGCTAAAGCACTGATACTAAATAGAATAATAAAGGCTGATAGCGATAAGTGACGCATAAAGGGGTTGTTTTTTCCTAGGACAGGGCAAATGTATCCTAAATGACTAGTGGTATCTAAGACTAAATCGACAAAGCAGACCGTCTATCACATTCTCAGTGGGTGAGCTTGAAGATCATTTCCTTCATGAGTTCGCCTTTTGAGGTGTCATTGGTGGCCCCCACTCCCTTGGATTTCATATCATATTCTCTGAGTACCGAGACGCATCCGACCAACTCACCATAGGTGTATCTCCGGGCGCCTGTAGCCACCTTGCCCGCATAGAAAGGTTTGGCCTTGAGGACTTTAGCGGCAGAGTTCTGGTCGAAAGCCTTATGGGCGTGGAGGAGTATGAGCTTGGTGTAGAGACCGAACAAAGTGGCAACAACCATCGGGATCGCATGGTTCTTGGGGTCGGAATTGAAGAACTTCACGATGCGCTGGGCCTTGTAGGCATCTCGGTTCATTAAGGCGTCCTGCAGCTCGAAGATGTTGTATTCCTTACTTACACCGATAACTTTCTCGACCAGCTCAGCGTCCACCTTCTCACCCTTCTTGGCCATCATACTCAGCTTGTCCAAGTTATGTGACATACGGCTCAGGTCATCGCCCACGAACTCCACTAGCATCTCACCGGCCTTCACATCCATTTGAAGACCTTTGGCCTTAGCTTCCTTCATCACCCATTTCCCCAGATCCCAGTCCTTCACCTTCTCGGACAGAAATGCTTTGCCATTCTTCGCGAAAGCTTTCACCCATTTCTTACGGCCGTCTATCTTCCCTTTGTATGATATGACGAGAACGGTGCTTTGAACAGGTTGAGTGAAGAGTGCTTCCATCTGTTCCAGATTCTTCATATCCTGAGCCTCCCTTAGGATGACGAGGTGGAAAGGGCTCATCATTGGGTAGCGCTTCACCACACTTACCAAGGTGTTCACATCGGTATCCTTGCCGTACATCACAGTGAGGTCGAACTCCTTCTGGTCTTCGGTCAAGACCTCAGCCAAGAAGGCCTCAGTGATGAGGTCTATGAAATACGGTTCTTCCCCATGAAGAAGATACAAGGGCGACAAGCGTTTAGCTTTGATATCTTGGGTGATAACGGTGTGATCCATCCTTCACAAATCACGTAATTTCATCCCTTAAGGAAAAGCATACTTATCGACATTGTGCATGGAAGGCCAATTGCGCTGTATCATACGCCAGAAATGGGTGGACGCCAGCCCTGAAGAACGGGTGCGGCAATCGATTTTGGACTATCTCATGTCTTATAAGAAGTATCCCAAAGGAAGATTCTCCGTGGAAAGCGTGGTCAAAGTGAATGGGCAGAGCAGACGCTCGGACATCATCGTGCATGATGAGCATGGCAAAGCCCTCATGGTGGTGGAATGCAAAGCTCCGGATATCCTCATTGACGAGCGTACCTTGGCACAGATCGCCATGTATAACCATACGCTTGATGCACCTTTTCTGCTCTTGAGCAACGGTCATCTTCATCACATGTTCCATTTGGACAAAATCCGAAAAGAGATGGTCGCTCTCGATGCTATCCCTGATTATATAGAACTGCACACCCATGCATAGATCGCTTTCCATTTTCGCCCTTTTCTTGCTACTACAGACCACAACTTCAGCCCAGCGGATGAAGACGTGGAGTCCGGTGATGGAGTCCATGATGACGACATGGTCTGAGGTGGAGCCGTTCAACATCTTCGTGAAAGGGGACAGAACCCACATGCAAGCGTATCTTCTCCAAGGTGGTCTTGAGGTCATTGGAGAAGCGCATGGGTATCAACTCATTCGTGTGACCAAGCCTGTTCTAAGGGATCTCTTGGATGCTGGTGCCCTATCCTTCATTCAGAGTAGCCTACCAGAAGGACGGCCTATGAACGACCTTATGGTCATCAATAATAACATCATCCCTCTACATCAAGGAGTGGATCCTTTGCCCGGTGCCTTGAAAGGTGAGGGCGTTCTACTCGGATTCGTGGATACTGGAGTGGAATTGCAACATCCTGATTTCCAGTTGGATAATGGTAACACACGTGTTGTGAAGATTTGGGATCAGGTTACTACCTTCGATGAGGAACATATTCCGCAGCCATATGGTTTCGGGACGGAATGGACCCGTGAGGAGATCGATGATGGACAGAGCAACCACCTTGATCAGATCAGCTGGTTCGGGCATGGAACCCATGTCACAGGAATCGCAGCAGGGGATGGGAGTGCCATCAATAAATACAGTGGAGTGGCTCCCGAATCGGAGATCATCGCAGTGTCCTTCGACTTTAACCGCCCTGATTTCCTAGGTGATGTGGCCAGTTCCATCCAATACATCTTCGATGTGGCCGAAGAAGAGGAAAAACCTTGTGTCATCAACACCAGTTTGGGCACCTATTATGGCTCTCATGACGGTATGGACCCTGCCTCTCTTTACATCGACAGTCTTCTGGATGAAGCACCGGGCAGAGCCGTAGTCGCAGCCGTAGGGAACAGCAATAACATCTCACCTTACCACTTGCAAACTGAGGTCGGTTCTGACACCAGCTTCACATGGTTCGAGGATGAGTCAAATCTTTTCATAGGGACCTCAGGTGTCTTTTTCGAGCTATGGGCTGACGTTGAGGATTTTTCTGGAGTGCAATTCGCCATGGGAGTGGACAAAGTGAATGGAGGACTTGAGAACAGATCCATCGGAGCTTTCCATAATTACACGGAAATGCTGGGAAACATAGTGACCGAGAGCTTGAGCAATGCAAATGGGCAGGTCTTCGGAATAGTGCAGTATTGGGCACAGCTTCAGGGGAGTCAGGTCCAGCTTCAAGTCTATATCAATGACCCTGATTCCACAGGATACCGCTATCGATTCATGAGTACTGGGGAGGGTCGCTTTGGCGTATGGTCCACCAATGTATTCGGGACGTCTGATATGATTCAAAGCAACCTGCCGAATGGCTCGAATTTCCCAGCTATTGCGAACTACGTACTTCCCGACAGGCGGATGCAGAGTGTGAGTTCATGGGCCTGCAGTGACAAGGTCATAACAGTGGCCAACTACGTCAACCGTACAGAGTACGTGAACTATTTGGAAGAGATCACCACCATCGCCAACGAGACCGATGGAACATTAGCGAGTTCTTCCAGCTCAGGACCTTCACGAGATGGACGGCAGAAACCGGATATCGCGGCAACGGGAACCGTAACCTTGAGCACGGGAAGCTTTGCCATGCTGGACTACCTCATTGAGAATGAACCCTTCAAGGTAGCTCCTGGAGGATTCCACCAGAGGAATGGAGGGAGTTCAATGGCTTCGCCAGTTGTGGCGGGGATAGCAGCCTTATTCTTCGAGCAGTGTCCTTTGGCCTCTTGGGCCGATTTCAAAGCAGCTGTGATAGAGCAAGCGGCTGCCGATCCAGAAATGCCCTTCCTCCCTGATGAACGATGGGGATGGGGAAAGGTTGATGGCTTTGGGACGGTCATCAGCTTGACCATCAGCCCCGTTGTGATCTTGACAGAAGATTCTCTATTGGCCTCAGGAGGGGTAGGCTATCAGTGGTACTTGGACGGTGAGCCGTTGGAAGGCTTCACGGATGATGCGCTTGCTTTTCAGGGTAACGGGACCTACCAGGTGGAGGTCTTCAATGCCTTGGGCTGCAGCGCCTTCTCACAGGAGGTGGTGACCACCTTGGATGAATTGGCGCTAGTGAATCTGAGCATCCGCCCAAACCCGAGTGAAGGTGAGTTCTGGATCGATAATATCCCCACACGTGCTGAGTTTTTCCTATACGATGCCACTGGAAGGCTTTTGGATCAATTCAGAAGGGCGCAGCTTCAGTCTGTTCCGCTAGACCTACAAAGCTATCCTGCTGGAATCTATCTGCTCAGGGTGCGCACAGACAAGCAGGAACAAGTCTTCAAACTCATCCTGTCCCGATAAGCCATTGCTGACTACATTTGCGCCCTATTCAATAAAATAGACGCATGAACCTGAAAGAGGTATTGAACATCAGTGGTAAACCGGGCTTGTATAAGATCATCGCTCAGAGTGCTGGCCGCATCATCGTGGAATCTTTAGAGGATGGAAAGCGCTTGCCCGTTTTCGCGACCAATAATTTCAGCATCCTGAAGGACATCAGTATCTTCACAATGGAAGAGGATCTTCCTTTGGAACAGGCGTTCAAGGCCATCTATGAGCACGAGGAGGGTAAAACCAGCATCGATCATAAGTCCAGTGAGGCTGAGATAGCGGAGCGCATGGAAGCCATCATCCCCACGTATGATAAAGAGCAAGTGCGTCCTGCAGATATGAAGAAGCTTTTCAAGTGGTATAACCTACTCATTGAGAAGAAAGCATGGTCACCAGCTGATATTGCTTCAGAGGAAG
>JAQCAN010000067.1 GCA_027621335.1 Bacteroidota bacterium | reverse complement strand
TCTCACCGAGGGCCTGACGCTCAGGGAATCTACCTTCAAGAAGAAGTCTGTCTTGGCCACCGCAGGCTCTCTATTATCGATGTTGACACCAGTTCCGATCAACCTTTTGTCGATCCAAAGGGCCGTTATGTCCTTGTCTACAATGGGGAGATCTACAACTTCAGAGAGCTGAAAGCTCAATTGGTCAACTGGGAGTTCAGGACACATAGCGATACCGAGGTTCTCATGGCGGCCTATGACCAATGGGGGCTTGAGTGTCTGAGTCTCTTCAATGGAATGTTCGCCTTTGCCCTATGGGATAGAGAGGAGAAGAAACTTATCATAGCCCGAGATAGGCTTGGCATCAAGCCCTTATACTTCGCCTTGAAGGGTAAATCGCTCATATTTGCATCTGAGTTGAGGGCGATATTGGCCACTGGGCTCATTAAGCCAAAACTTGACAGATTCTCTCTGTCGGACTTTGTCCAATATCAGACTGTCCATGACCAGAGAACCATACTCTCAGGGATGGAGATGCTCCCTCCAGCTCATGTCCTTATCCTCCATGATAATGAACAGACGCTAAAGTCCTATTGGAGGCCGGAGCCTTTGTCCCTTCGGATACCCTCAAGCAGAGAAGAAGTTGTTAAAGCCTTGAGGACCAAGTTGGAATCCGCGGTAGCCTTGAGGTTGGTGGCCGATGTCCCTTTCGGGGCCTTTTTATCAGGGGGCATTGATTCGAGTGCTATTGTGGCTCTTATGTCCAAACACTCTGATACGCAGGTGAATACCTTCTCAGTGACCTTTGATGAAGGAGAGTATAGCGAGTCAAGATATGCTCAACAAGTGGCGCATTTATACCATACAGCGCACACTGAGATCAGGCTAAGCCCAGAGGACTTCCTAGACAATCTTCCTAAAGCCTTGGACCACATGGACCACCCCAGTGGGGATGGACCCAATAGCTTCATCGTCTCCAAGGTGACCAAGGAGGCCGGAGTGACCATGGCGCTTTCAGGTTTAGGTGGAGATGAATTGTTCACTGGATATGGCCTTTTTCAGCAGACTAGCTCGCTTTTGGATAAAAAATGGATAGAGATCTATCCGATGTTCTTGAGACGACTCCTTGCAAATGTCTTGAAAATGGTGAAGAAGGATGCGCCAGGTGAGAAGATGGCCTCTATCCTCACTCTGCAATGGATGGATCTTTTGCACATCTACCCAGAAATGAGGAAGGTTCTTCCTGATCACATCATCGAAGACCTGTTGAACTTAAGTAGAGGCATGGAGAGGTTTTCCATGCCCCGTCAAATGAGGAACTGGCAGGGGGATTGGAAATCTTGGCCTAGGATGAGTCAGATCAGTTGGGCTGAGATGAATACCTACATGCGTGATGTTCTGCTGAGAGATACGGATCAGATGAGCATGGCCCATGGCTTAGAAGTAAGGGTGCCGTTCTTGGATCATCGATTGGTGGAATTCGTCCTAGCGCTTCCAGATGAGTACAAGCAGGGCACTTCCACCAAAGCACTCCTCGTGGATGCCATGGGAAAGGATCTTCCTCGGGAAATCGTGTATAGACCCAAAATGGGATTTACCCTACCTTGGGAATATTGGATGAAAGGGCCACTAAAGGCATTCTGTGAGCAGCACATCACAGCTTTAGGTCAAAGAGGAATACTGAATGAACGGGTACTTCAAGACATTTGGAAGGGTTTTATCAAAGGGGATAAACGGTACACTTATTCTCGACTTTGGCATTTTGTGGTATTGGAATATTGGATGACTAAGAACCATGTCTCGTCCTGATGTCTTGGTCTATATCGACTGGTTCAGCCCAGGATTCAGGGCTGGAGGGCCCATTCGTTCAATGCTCAATCTGGCAGAGCAACTTGCTCCGTTCGTTCGATTCAATATCATCACTCGAGACAGGGATTACCTCAGCGATTCAGCATATCCTGATATTCAAACGAATACTTGGCTGGACTTCGGGGAAAAGCATCGCATCCACTACGTAAGTCCGGAAAGATGCGATTTCAAGGGCCTGAAATCAGCAGGGCATGAGGTGAGCTACAGTAAGGTCTACATCAATGGATTCCTTTCGCCCCGCTTTTCAATACTTCCATTGTTCATCCATAGAGATGAAAGGGACAAGGTCATCTTGGCCCCTCGAGGAATGCTAAGGTCTTCGGCCACATCGTTGAAGCCTTTGAAAAAGTCCCTTTTCTACATTTTTTCCAAACTCTTCGATTTGCACAAGGGCATAAGATTCCATGCTACGGATGAGCAGGAATTGGAGGACATCAAGCTGCGTTTCCCTCGAGCACATGTCCGCATGAGCCCCAATCTTTCCAGACCGATGACAGAATTCTGTCAGAGCCGTAAGGAGTTAGGAAGCCTCAAGATTGTATTCATAGGGAGAGTTGCTCCAGAGAAGAACCTTCTTTTTGCGCTGAAAGCATTGAACAAAGTTACCGAGGGCAAGATCTATTTTCAGAGTTATGGCGCTGTATATGACCAAGGATATTGGAAATCATGTCAGGACCTTTCCTCAAAATTGCCTGAAAATGTGAAGCATACTCATTCTGATAACCTCCATCCAGAGGAGGTCATTCACATTCTTCAGGGACATGACCTTCTATTTCTTCCCACCCTAGGAGAGAATTTTGGTCATGTCATCTTGGAAAGCTTCATGGCAAGTCGTCCTGTGCTCATCTCCGATCAGACGCCTTGGCGAAACCTGGAAATAAAGTCGGCAGGCACTGAGCTCTCGCTAAACGATCCCAAAGCGTTCCGAGAGTACCTGGCAGCCTTGTTGATGATGTCAGAAGAAGAGCATCAGAAACTCTGTGAAGGCGCATACAAGGTCGCCAAATCGTTCTGCGAGGACGAACGGCTACTCACAGAAGCCAAAGCTCTATTTTTGGACAGAAGAATAGAACCGACTTATCCCGATTCAATAATTCCTCTTATAGACCTGGTAGCAGATTGAAGATCGCGCTTTGGTACATCACCTCTAACGCAATCTTCTTGAATCGCCTTATTCCTTCCATGGGATTGAAGAGAGGCCTCTTGAAGGCATTCGGAGCAAGTATCGGGAAGGGTTTGATCATCAAACCAAAAGTGAATATCAAATATCCCTGGAAACTGACCATCGGAGACCATGTGTGGATTGGTGAGGAGGTGTGGATCGATAATCTGGATGAGGTATACTTGGGTGACCATGTCTGTCTCTCCCAAGGGGCCATGTTGCTCTCCGGGAATCATGACTATAGTTCTGTGACCTTTGACCTTATGACAGCTCCCATCCGAATAGAGGACGGGGCTTGGATAGGAGCGAAGGCAGTAGTTGTGCAGGGAAGGACCTGCGGTTCACACTCCGTATTGACGGTAGGGAGCGTTTGTACGACCGATATGGATCCTTATGTCATCTATCAAGGCAATCCTGCCACACGAGTGAGAGAACGAAACATGAACTCAGTATGAAGGTGAGCATCATCACGGCCTGTTACAACAGTGCCGCCACAATTGAAGATACCATATGTTCGGTCCGTTCCCAGACCTATCCCGACATCGAGTACATCATCATCGATGGGGCCTCAACAGACGATACATTGACTATTGTGGAACGGATGAAGGACCGTGTCACCAAAGTCCATTCAGGGAAGGATGAAGGCATTTATGATGCCATGAACAAAGGCATCTCCATGGCCACCGGAGATGTCATCGGTATCTTGAACTCGGATGATGTGTATGAAGATGAATATGTGATCGAAGAGGTCGTCAAGGTCTTCAGATCTCAGCCCACAGATACTGTTTATGGGGATCTGGTCTATATTGCTGAAGATGACTTGAATAAGGTGACCCGATACTGGAAATCAGGTCATTATTATCGCAAGGCCTTCTTGAATGGATGGATGCCCCCACATCCGACTTTTTTCGTTAAGAGGGAGGTGTATGAGCGATTTGGCATGTTCGATACAGAGTTCAAGACTTCTGCTGATTACGAGTTCATGCTCAGGGTCTTATTCAAGAACCACTGCTCTTCCGCATATCTCGATAAGATCCTTGTCAGGATGAGGTTGGGGGGGCAGAGCAATGAGAATCTACTAAATCGTGTTCTGGCCAATCAGGAGGACCGGAAAGCTTGGATGAAGAACGGTATCCATCCCAAGTTCTATACTCTGGGTCTTAAACCTTTGAGGAAATTACATCAGTTCTTCAAGCGACCTTGAAGTCAGTTCTTAGAACTTGGCTCTGGATTTCTTGCTGCGCTTACGGCCATTAAACCAGTTATACCTGGGCTTTTGGCTGAACTTTTGGCTGAACTTGCTCTTGGATTGGATGATCATCCCAGCACTGAAGGTCGTGAAGACGTATCCGTCATTGTAGTTGTTTATACCACGTGGATTCCTGTATGTCCCATCATATCCAGGGGCATAATGGTAATTATAGATCTCTCCAGGATGCTCGGCACCGAACACTTCTGCTATGATCTCAGGGGTAGTTTGATTAGCAAGCGCTCTAGCCAAGTCGGTCTCTAGTTCTGCGTCAGGGGCATACGTCCCGCTGATGTCATCCAAATAGTCCGTAAAACTCACTCTGTAGCCCAGTTCCCAACCAAAGCGATATTTCTTGTTATGTGTCAAGTACACACCTACACCCATTGGAATGGCCGCAGTGAACTTGCCATAAGGTTGGTCCTGACCTTCGGTCTTGAGTTCTCTCAGACTATACCAACCCGCTGGGAAATCTCCATTATCCTCGTTGAGATAACCTTTGGGATTATTAGTGAGTGCCGCCAGCCCTAAAAAGCCAAAGACCCTGAAATCAGGATTATAATAGCCGCGACCTCCAAGGTCGTTGTCCGAGTAGAAGGTGTATTCCCCTCTGATGGAGGCTTCCAAAATGTCGTTACGGAAATTCAAATTACGGGCTCTTCTAGGCCCGTAGATGGTTTCGCTGTCGAAACCTTGAACTCGACCATACATCATGGCAAAAGAGGCTGAGAAAGATCGAGTGACCTTATATCGGATATGGCCACCGAAGACCCAACGGGTCTGATTCAACTTGACGTCATAGATAAAATCCCTACGCGCCTGATCTTTCCCTCCGATGTCCCCCAAATAGTTGGAGGCCCCAGCATGGACCCCCCAATCCCAGTTATACTGGGACATCAATCCTATGCTCAAAAACAGACACAGGAAGAAAATGGAAAACCTCAGCATTGAGTGATTGTGTGTTTAGAATCTAGCAAATATACCTTTGCCTTCTGTCTAGCCAAAGCTACGAATGGCGTGAAGGTACTGAAAAGTCACTTTTTTAATAACTTACGTTCTAATGTTCATAATGTTCCTATTTACTGGTTCTCAACCCTTTCACCAGAGCGATAATGAATAGATTCTGCCAAATATTTGATGTCAAAAGCCCGATCATCCAGGCTGGTATGATCTGGTGCTCAGGCTGGAAACTGGCCAGTGCTTGCAGTAACGAAGGAATCTTAGGGGTCATCGGCTCCGGATCGATGTATCCCGAAGTTCTAGAAGAACACCTCACTAAATGTAAGCGGAGCACCGATAAGCCCTTTGCAGTGAATCTTCCCCTTATCTATCCTCAAGTCGATGATCATATCGAGCTCATAGAGAAGCACAAAGTACCCATCGTCATCACCTCGGCAGGCAACCCTGCGAAGTGGACCGCACGTTTCAAGGATTCAGGAATCAAAGTCATCCACGTGGTCTCCAGTAGGAAGTTCGCGATGAAAGCCGAACTAGCCGGTGTGGATGCCATCGTAGCTGAAGGATTCGAGGCTGGAGGGCATAATGGGAGGGAAGAGACCACTACGCTCTGTTTGATTCCTGACGTTCGCAAGGCTATTTCTGTTCCGTTGATCGCAGCAGGGGGAATAGGGAGCGGGCGCGCGATGCTTGCTTGTTTGAATCTTGGAGCTGATGCCGTGCAGATCGGAAGTCGTTTCGTAGCCTCTGAAGAGTCCTCAGCTCATCAGGCGTTCAAAGCCAAGGTGCTCGAAGCTAAAGAAGGAGATACATCATTGACATTGAAGGAGTTGACACCGGTAAGATTACTTGATGGATCATTTGCAAAAGATGTAAGAGAAGCCTACCAACGAAAGGCTGATCCTGAAGAATTGGCCAAACTCTTAGGACGCGGCAGAGCTAAGAAAGGCATGTTCGAAGGGAACCTCCAAGAAGGCGAACTGGAGATAGGACAGATCTCCAGCATGATCGATGATATCCGACCTGCCGCTGAGATCATCCACGACCTCCTCTTGGAATTCCAAGTTGCAAGAGATGAACAGTTCACTGCTGAACGGTACATGTTTTGAGTCTTATTAAGCGTTTATGAGGTCGTATCTTTGCCAGAATGTCTAGAGTCTTCAAAATCATTATGTTGTGCTTGCTTTCTTCGTCAGGCCTTTTGGCCCAAGAGGCGCCTGTGATTCAGTGCGTCTCAGTGGAAGGTGATGATGTGCGCATCACTTGGCAGGGCATAGACGATCCTGATGCCATATTCGATGACCTGGAAGTTTATCGATATAACCCTGTGAGTGGCCTTAACACCCTCCTTGCCACCTACACGGACGTCAACCAGACCGAGCACTTCCAAATAGGGACCCTTGCAGCCAACGAAGCCATCCTGTACTTCTTGACCGCATCTTACGGTGCTGAGACCTTCAACTCTGATACGGTGTCGACCATCGACCTGAATCTATCTGCGATAGTGGATTTCAGCGTAGCACGGCTCACCTGGAAGCAGTTCATCACTCCCCAAGAATTGGAGCCCTTCCTCTACTATGTGGTGCAGATCAACTATGACGGTAACTGGTCGGATATCGATACCTTGGCTGTGGATGAGCTGAGCTTGTCAGTCGATGCATTCGGAGAGACCATCGCTTTTTACACGAGAGCCATACAAGTGTGCCACCTGCCCGCTGTCAGTGTCCCCGTTTCATTCAGGCTTCAATTGTTCCATCAGTCGGGTTGCATAGGTCAGAGCAATGAGCAGGAGGAAGATTTTCAAGATGCCACAGGGCCGACAGCGCCCTTGATCGAGACAGTCTCGGTGGATACCATGACCAATCAGGCCATCATTTATTGGTATCCCAGCCCTGAAGGAGACATTGGCGCCTACAGGGTCTTGGATGAGAACGATGTGCAGCTTGTGGAGTTGACCGACCCCAGCATCCTCTCTTACCAATATCCATTGTCCGATGCAGGAGCGAACTCCGAAGGCTTCTATGTCGTCCCTTTGGATACCTGTGGAAATCGAGGTTCAGTGGATCAACAGGTGCCTCATTTCACCATCCTTCCTGAATTGGAGTTCATCATCTGCGACAGGGCCATCAGGATCACATGGAACGACTACGAGGAATGGCCCGATGGTGTGCGCAGGTATGTCGTCTATGGTGGCCTAAGCGGTACAGCGATGCAGGTCTTGGACACGGTTTCGGCCAATGCCAATGGTTACACCTTTGCCAATGTTGACGTCCTGACCAACTACTCCTTTGTTGTGAAGGCTTTGCCTTTCGATGAACGCAGACCCTCACTTTCCGCCAAGCAGGAGATTTTCACCCAATATCCTGATCTTCCGGATTTCAATTATCTGGCTAACGTCTCGGTGATCGCAAGAAATGAGGTCGAACTGAAGGTTTTGGTCGATCCGGCTGCCACTCGGACCCGATATCGGTTTCAGAAACTGGATATATTCGGAGAAGACTTTGATGAACTCATCACTAGATCGCAGACAGCAGCCGATGCTGATGGCTTTATTACCGTAGTAGATGCCGATGTTGACCCTGGAAGCACAATATATAGCTATCGGGTCGCCATCGTAGACAGTTGTGGTTTCGAGGATAGCTATTCCAATGTCAGTTCCAACATCCGATTGACCGTCATAGCGGATTCAGAATCAAGGACCAATACTCTCACTTGGACGGACTACGGCACCTGGGATGGGCAGGTCCAGACCTATCGCATCTTCAGGAGTGAGACCATGGTCTTCCCTAATGTTCCTTACGCGACTGTGACAGGGGATAGAACATATTTCACGGACAATGTGGATACAGAGATAGATTACATTGAACAGGCCCAGTATTGCTACACGGTCCAAGCGGTGGAATCAGGTAATTCATATGGTTTCGACCAGAGAAGCACATCCAATGCAGCATGCGCAGTTCAGGAATACCTCATGTTCATCCCGAATGCCATTGTAGTCGGAGGAGCCAATGGCGTTTTCAGACCCATAGGAGGGTACTTCGATAGGGATCGCTATCTCCTTCAGGTCTTCGATCGCTGGGGCCGACTGCTTCATGAATCCACCGATATCGACACGGGTTGGGATGGTACTTCTTCCGAAGGGAACCCCGTGCCTGAAGGAGTTTATGCCTACAGGATTGTCTTTTTCAGAGGCAATGGGCAAGAGATAACGCGGAACGGTACAATCACCGTTCTATATGCGCCTTAAATCAATCAATGTTGTAACTTTGGGCGCCAATTATAGATCCCTATAAAATGGCAACTCCCAATCGCATCATTACTGAAGGTCTCACCTATGATGATGTGCTCCTCGTCCCCGCATATTCAGAGGTCCTACCTAAGGACGTGAACATCCAATCGCCCTTCTCGCGTAACATCATGCTCAAGACCCCTCTGGTCTCTGCAGCCATGGATACAGTTACGGAGAGTAAGTTGGCCATAGCTATCGCCCGTGAAGGAGGTATAGGAGTCATCCATAAGAACATGACGATCGAGCAGCAGGCCAATGAGGTCCGTAAAGTCAAACGTTCGGAGAGTGGGATGATCATGGATCCGGTCACGCTGATGGTCGGGCAGAGAGTCGGTGACGCGCTCAGGCTCATGGCCGAACATAGCATCGGAGGAATTCCAGTGGTCGATGAAAAAGGTACTCTCAAAGGCATAGTCACCAATAGAGACCTGAGGTTCGAAAAGGACAGCACCAAGCCCATCATCGAAGTCATGACCAAGGATCATCTGGTCACGGTCAAACCGGACAGCGACCTTACAAAAGCCGAAGACATCCTTCAAGAGCACAAGATCGAGAAATTGCCAGTGGTGGATGACGAAGGGAAACTGGTAGGTCTGGTCACCTTCAGAGATATCATCAAGGTGAAGATGCATCCCCATAGCTGTAAGGATTCCTTTGGCCGATTGAGAGTGGCTGCAGCCATCGGGGTGACTATGGATTCATTGAAGCGAGCAGCTGCCCTTGTAGAAGCAGGTGTGGATGCCTTGGTCATCGATACTGCACATGGACACACCAAAGGCGTGGTCGAAATTTTGAAAGAAGTGAAGAACCTGATGCCCCATGTGGATGTAGTGGTCGGAAATATCGCTACTGGTGATGGAGCCAAGTACTTGGCCGATCATGGCGCAGATGCGGTCAAAGTAGGCATAGGACCGGGGTCCATCTGTACCACTCGCGTCATCGCAGGGGTGGGAGTACCTCAATTAACGGCCATCTTCAATGTGGCTGAAGCACTTCAGGGATATGGAATACCCCTCATAGCTGATGGTGGTGTCAGATACTCCGGTGATCTGGTGAAAGCCCTCGCTGGTGGAGCAGGCTCTATCATGGTAGGTTCTATGCTGGCTGGAGTGGAAGAGTCCCCTGGGGAGACAATCATATATGAAGGAAGGAAATTCAAGTCCTACAGAGGAATGGGTTCCATCGAAGCCATGCAGCATGGTTCCAAGGATCGCTACTTCCAAGAGAACACCGATGAGATCAGCAAGTTCGTGCCTGAAGGCATTTCAGGAAAAGTCCCATTCAGGGGAAATGTTTCCGAAGTGGTCTATCAACTCATTGGAGGCCTGCGGGCTGGCATGGGCTATTGCGGAGCCAAGGACATTGAGGCATTGAGGAAGAGCGAGTTCATCCGTATCACTGGAGCAGGCATGAAAGAAAGCCACCCTCATGATGTATCCATAACAAGAGAAGCACCCAATTACAGTTTTAGATAAGTCTCTTTAGCTATTTTTGGCCTCCCGAATGAAAAGCAACAGAATAGGAATGCTTTTTGATTGAGGAGACAACTTTTAGAGACTACATCATGAACAAGATTAAATTTTCCGTCCTAGTCCTATTTTTTTGGACTGGATTTTCACTGACAGCGCAGAATTCTCCTACCATCATGTCCGTTGATGGAGAGCCAGTAAGCAAGAGAGAATTCGAATCCATCTATAAGAAGAACAATAAGGACAGCGTCATCACCGATGCAGCTCTTGACGAATACGTGGAGCTCTTCATCAACTTCAAACTGAAAGTGAAGGAGGCTGAAGCCTTGAAATTGGATACCAATCCAGCCTTTGTCAGCGAATTGGAGGGTTACCGCAAGCAGCTGGCCAGACCTTATCTGGTAGACAATGCCAAAAAAGAAGAACTCCTTCGCGAGGCTTATGACCGTCTGCACACTGAAGTGGAGGCCAGTCATATCCTCATCAGCGTGGCTGAAGATGCCCCTCCTGCAGATACGTTGGCTGCCTACAAACGCATTCAGTCTCTTCGTTCTGAAGTCATGAAGCCTGGGGCTGACTTTGGTAAAGTAGCCAAGGAATCCTCTGATGACCCTTCAGCCAAGACCAATGATGGTTACCTCGGATATTTCACCGCCCTTCAGATGGTCTACCCTTTTGAGAATGCCGCCTTCAATACAGAGAAGGGTAAAGTATCCAATATCGTCCGGACACGATTCG
>JAQCAN010000066.1 GCA_027621335.1 Bacteroidota bacterium | reverse complement strand
TTCGCAATCTCCACGGTGATGGAAGGCGTACATGAAGGCGGTGGACACATTCCTTGGCCCTGACCACATGCTGATGCGTTTAATGGGAAAGTCGATATCCGTTATCATTCTCTATTCCAATCGGTACAATGAAGGCCACCAAGGATCGAATTTACTGTCTAGTCCCGCACGTTAATGAATGGCCGAGGATATTCAACAAAAAAATCCCTGCCGATTGCTCAGCAGGGATTCAAATGCATTATCAAAACCCTTTATTCCTTATTGAAGGTCTTGGTCACTTTTTCATTGTCGATGGTGAATTCCAGATGATAGATGCCCACCGGGATTGCTTTCACATCGTATCGGTATCTGAACTCTCCTGATTGATTGCCATGATAGATTTCAGTGATGAGGCTTCCTTTCACATCCAAGATGCGGCTGGTGACTTTTCTTGTGCCATTCAACATCATGGCCATCTCCAATTCATCAGAGGCCGGATTTGGGAAGATGGAGAAGTTCTGGTCCAACAGCACTTCATCCAGGCTGGATGGTGAGGTGACGTCATAGATGATGAAATCATCCAATCCTGCCTCGATAAGGCTTCCACCATCCAAGTTCTGACCAGGACGCAAGCTGTCCGAAGCATTGAACTTGATAAGGAATTCATCCGTCAGATCCACATAATCCAAGATACGGAAGGCGTAGCGCCTCCAGGAGGCGTCAGAAGCTTTGGTGTCCTCCACATAGACCCAAGAATCACCTCCATCATCAGAGACTTGCACCTGCCACCAGTCGGCACCAGGGTTGGCTCCTGTCGGAGGGCTATTGGTGTACCATCTCATGTACGTGAAAGCAGGATCTGTGTAATTTGTCATATCAATGAAATCGCTGATCAATGTGGTGGTTCCGCCATCGACATCATTCTCACCTACACCAGCGTTGATGCTGGAACTGTTCCCAGTGACGATGCAATTCGCCCCACCTTCAGTGAACTGCTGATCCACTGCCACTGTAATCCCATTGGAGAAGGATCCTACAGGAAATACTTCCTCCCATAGTCCAGTAGTGGCATTGTCCCCTGTGTTCCCATAGGCCCATTCAGTCAGGTCATCCTCATCATCGGCATCATAGACGACATCCTGCTCATAGCCCACTAGGATGTAGTTGGGCAGATTTGGATGGACATCGATGTGGGATTGAACTGGCGTTACGGCAGACAGGTTATTGAAGATGTCCCTAACGGCCATGAAGTAGGAGATGATGGTTCCAGCTGGCTGACCAGGGATGGACGCTTCATAGTTGCCATCGCTTACCTCGGTCATGGCGATCTCCATCCAAGCATCTGTAGGGGAGGTCTTATAATTCATATAGACTCCGTCCAAGTAGGGCGTGAACTGCACGGAGAAATCCAGGCCTGTTTCTATAAGGATATCATTTGCAGGGTCCTCGAAGAGAATGGCCTCATGATCCAATTCAGCAGTGGCCAAGAAAGTGATACCGTGCATCGCGAAACCTTCAGCGATGGCGTCTCCATTCGGTGTGCCATTGAGGATGTTTGCATCATCATCGTCATACTCCAAGGCATCGATAAGAACATCCAAGAATGCAGCCCCTTCATCTCCGTTGGAGGCAGTGGCCTGCAAGCCTGTGTAGGCGCCTTGGAAGAGCTCCATGATAAGCTCCTCATCCTCACCGAGAAGCAGGTAGGTATCCCACCAAGAACCAGCGATGATCTCTCCATCTCCGTGTACCGCTCCAGTCAGATCTTCTGGATAGACCTTAGGGTCCTGATCGTACCTGCGGATATAGGCATCTGGGGAGGTCGGGTTATTCCCGTCTCCGAGGACGGGGTCCAGATAGACCATATAGCCCCAGAAATCGGCATAGCCTTCGTTCATCCCTCCATTGTTATAATTGCTACCGAAGGACTGGTAGAAGGTCCTATTGATGCCATGTCCATACTCGTGGAAGACCACATCAGAAACCAAGACCAAGCTCACACAGCCCGCAGCTCCCACATAGAAATTGATGGAACTCCCATCATAGAACGCATTGCACTCGTGCGGTGAGATGCCGATGTTCACTGGAAGTTCGAAGTCCATCGCTGTGAAGTCAGGCATCGCCTCCTTCATGAAATCATGGATGATGTTGGTATTGATGAAGGCTGAGATCTGCTCATCTCCAAAGGCATCCGAAAGGTCGATATCGTTCTCCCCTTCTGCCAAGGAGATGACGGTCTCAGGAGTAGCGCCAGATCCTCCGTTCGGACGCACTCTGGCGTAGGTTCCACGAAGTCGCACTGTGGCGTCCACCGGACCTGATTCACCGGTGCTTATGGCCCCAGCTTCACTTGTCACATATTCAGTTCCATTGATGATGACGTCCATCCGTACGAAAGGCGAGGTCGTTGTCGGTTCGCTAGGGTCGAGGATGATATGGTCCGCAGAGAAGGAAGCATTGACCGCCACTGGGGTTGACTCTGATGGACTATGATCACCACCATGTCCACATGCACTGGCATGGCAGCTATGGATCTCATTGCTTCTGTATAGGACCTCGGCCGTATGAGCATCCACCAACGTGTAGTATCGCGCTGGCATTCCGTTATCCCACATCGCATCGAAGGTCAATTCATAGACCAGGTGATGGATGTATTCCCTGTTTCCTGGCACGGGTAGGATCTTCAGCTCACCGTTGACCACTGGACTTGACGCTTCGTTCACTCCTTCCATAGCCGCAGCAGCAGCCTCTGCCGGTGAGATGGATGCCGTGGTGGCCACAGTGATATCGTGCTGAAGTGTGGTGGACCATGAGGTGACTTTGCCTTCATAGGTGACCTTCACCATCGCCTTACTGAATAGGACGTCCATCCCTTCATGCACCTGCTTGAAGAAGACTTGATGGCTCTTTCCGTTATCTGTGGTGGTGACCCACTGGAGCTCTTCGAAATCCGGCACGAAGGCCGCGGCCTCGGATTCCAAGAAGTTATAGGCCCGCTCTATGGGTTCCGTGCCATTCACCTGCACTCCAGGCCCAAAGGCGCGAGAAGGCAATTGACTATCCTCATTGAAACGCACCATCCACCCAGGATGGGCGGCATCAAAGCTGCTCCAGGCTGCTGCGCTCCTCAGATTCTTCTGGAAGGTAGCATCCAATTCACCGTATCCCTTTTCAAGGAAACGGACATCATAGGGATCGTTCTGCTGAAGCTGGGCCAAGGACCACATAGCAGTCAAGAGAAAGGATAGGAGGATAGTTGTTCGTTTCATGCTTGTTTAACCTTTATGCTCATTTCTTAGTCATAAAAATGAGGAATTAATTTGAATACGACTTGCTTCTAAGTAGAGAGTATAGGAATCCTGAGCGCTTCACACCAAGACCTTCAGTCCGTCATACGCGATCTGTACCCCCACTGGCAACTCCTCGTTGACTAAGATATGCTTTCCCATGAGATGGCTGATGTGGGTGAGATAGGCCCTCTCGGGTTTCAACTCATCGATCCATTCCAAGGCCTCAGCCAGGTTGAGATGCGAGATGTGAGGCGCTTTTCTCAAGGCATTCAGGACAAGGACTTTGCATCCTTTCAACTTCTCTTTCTCCTCAGCACTGATGGTCTTGGCGTCAGTGACATAGGCTAGGTCCCCTATCCTGAATCCCAACACGGGCATCTGGTAATGCATCACTTTCACAGGAACTATGGGAATCCCATCCACTGAAAAAGGTTCTGTTCCGACAGTATGCAGGTTCACACGAGGCACTCCTGGATAGGGATCCGGCTCGAAGATGTAATGGTACTCGCGCTTCAAAGCCGCTTGAACTGCTTCAGAGGCATAGACGTCCATGGGGCGTTTTGACCTGAAATTATAGGCCCTGACGTCATCCATGCCTGAGATATGATCCTTGTGCTCATGCGTGAACAGAATCGCATCCAAGGTGTCCACTTTCTCCCTCAACATCTGCTGTCTGAAATCAGGTCCTGAGTCGATCACAAAGTTCTTTCCGTTCACTTCGATCAATACAGAAACCCTAAGGCGCTTATCCTTCGCATCATCCGATTGACATACAGGGCAGGTACAGGCGATGACAGGGATACCTTGTGAGGTTCCTGTGCCAAGAAAAGTGAGTCGCATGCCTTCAGTGTGGAATTCCATATTCGCTCAAAAATAAGCCTACTGCGCGCCCTTCAGTCCATCGCATCATGTATTTTTGGCCTTAAGAACCGCAATTCTCCTTTACCTTGGAAAGAGTCGTCCTATCCAGCAAACAGAAAGCCTTAAGAATCAATCTTGACAAGAAGATCTATGGCACATTTGCAGAGATCGGTGCAGGTCAGGAGGTTTCTAGACATTTTTTCAGAGTAGGCGGGGCTTCCAACACTGTTGCGAAGGCCATGAGCGCCTATGACAAGGAGTTCTCAGATGCCATTTATGGGCAGGAGGAATTCCAGAGGTATGTATGCCGTCCTCGCTTGGACAAGATGTTGGATCATGAGTATCAATTGATCATAGACCGACTCAGTGACGACCGTCAGGACAAGAGCAACTTCTTCTCTTTTGCGAATACCGTAGCTACCATCGACTTCAAGAAACGATTCGATGGGCACGGTTGGATAGGTATCCAATTCCAAACTGCGCCTAGGAAAGCTCCTAATCGCGTCATCCTGCACATCAAGCCACTTGAGCCTGAGGCCCAGTTCCAACAGGAGACCATTGGGGTCTTAGGGGTGAATCTGATCTATGCCAGCTTCTTCTATTTCAAGAATGTCAATGAGTTCTTGGAGTCCCTCATGGACAACCTGACCCGTGACAAGATCGAGATAGACACCATAGAAATGACCGGGCCTGATTTCGAGAATGTGGATAACCGCCTTCTGAGTCTCAAGCTGGTCCGAAACGGATTCACCTCTGCCGTCATCTTCAGTCCTGATGGGGTGAACATCCATCCCTCCGAGCTCCTCTACAAGAAGAACATTCTGGCTATCCGCGGAAGTTTCCGACCGGTGACCAAGGTGAACCTGGACATGATCGTGAATGGCTATAATGCCTTCGTGAAAGACCCTAAGGTGGAGAAGGAGAACCTCCAAGTGCTCTTCGAGATCACCTTGAACAACCTCCTCATGGAAGGTGATGTGGATGAGCAGGATTTCTTGGATCGTGCGGATATCCTATGCTCTTTGGGACAAACGGTCATGATCTCCAACTACAGGAAATACTATAAGCTCACGGAATACCTTTCGAAGTTCACTGATAAGCGCATGGGCTTCATCATGGGAATCGACCACCTGATGGAAGTCTTCAACGAGAAGTACTATAGGAACCTGAACGGAGGCATGCTGGAAGCTTTCGGCATCCTATTCACCAGGGACATCAAAATCTACCTGTACCCCTTCTTGGACCGAAAGACCGGTGAGATCGTTGACAGTCATAAGATAGACATCCACCCAAGGGTGAAACCTCTCTATGACTACTTGCTTTTCAATAAGCGCGTGGTGGACTTGACCGAGATCGACAAGAGTGTCCTTAGTATATTTTCTAAAGAAGTCCTACGCATGATTCGAGGTGGTGAAGACGGATGGGAAGATATGGTACCGACCTATGTGGATATCATCATCAAGAAGAACCATCTCTTCGGATATACCCCTAGCGAGAAAAAAGAAAAAGTCTGAGGAATCAACTCAGTTTGGAAGAAATCAGGTCGAAGAATTCCTCTCTGGTCTTATTATCCTTCAAGAACGCTCCTGTGAACGCTGAGGTGGTCGTAAACGAGTTCTGCTTCTGGACACCCCTCATCTGCATGCACATGTGCTGAGCCTCAATGACCACTGCGACTCCAACGGGTTTCAGGGTATCTTGAATGCAGTCCCTGATCTCATTGGTCAATCGCTCCTGAACTTGAAGGCGTCTTGCGAAGACGTCCACTACCCGTGGGATCTTACTCAGACCGACTATATGCCCATTGGGGATGTAGGCCACATGGGCTTTACCGAAGAATGGCAGCATGTGATGCTCGCACATGGAATACAGTTCAATGCCCTTCACCACGACCATCTGGTCATATTTCTCAGCGAACATGGCGCTCTTCAGTATCTCTGCTGGATCGAGGTCATAGCCATGGGTGAGGTATTGCAAGGCCTTGGCCACACGTTCTGGCGTTTTGACCAATCCTTCACGCGTAGGGTCCTCACCTATGTTCTTGAGTACTTGGCCATAGACACTGCTGATCGCATTGACCTTTTCGTCATTGTAATCATCCACTCTCCTGAAGCCATCGCTGTCTGAAGCCATAATCGTTGTTTTTCTTTCACCCACCGTAGTAGTCGATGATGTTATTCTCGGTCTCATAGACCCGCACCCTGTGGAGCGTGGCACCATGCGATGCGATCTCTCCTTCAAGGCGTTCCCATATGCCAATGGCGATGTTCTCCACGCTGGACATCTTCCCCTTCATCCACTCCACATCCAAGTCGATGTTCCTATGATCCAAGTCCTCGATGACGCGGTCCAAGATGATGCGCTTCAAGAGCTTCAAGTCGATGACCATCCCTGTCTCCGGGTCTGGCTCACCTTTCACAGTGACGAAGAGCTGGTAGTTATGCCCATGCCAATTAGGGTTGGCACATTTCCCGAAGACCTCATAGTTCTTCTCAGGGCTCCATTCGTCCTTGGATAATTTATGGGCGGAACTGAACCGCTCTCTGCGTATGAGATGTACTTCTGCCATTTTGCTCTGCTTAGACTGATGTGCGACAGCTTACGCTGTCCGTATGGTGTAGATTGCTTGGAAGGAGCAAGCCTCTTAGCGCTACCTTGTTGAAGATAGCACTGTCATGATTAAAACTTGCTTTAAGATCTTTGAGCTCTTAATCGTAGATCAGGACCCCTTCAGCTTCAAAAGAGATAGCTACCTCAGGCTCTGTGATGGCCATGATCTCTTCTTTTGACTTGCCTGCATCCTCGGCATAGTGACGTAGCATATCCACTTCAGTGACGCTCTTGTAGGCCTTTCCTTTCATGACTGCTTCCCTTCCTGACTGTCCTTCCTTTGGCACAAAGAAGCCGTAGTCCTTGAAGGTGACCCGCATGTCCTCATCCATACCGGCATCCATGGTCATCCAACAGCCTTTCATGGCACAGGTCTCCTGGATCACGCCTGCGAAGGTGCAGTCCACTGTGTCGGCTTTGGCCAAGGCCATTCTGAGGTCTTCAGGACTCATGCGCCCTTCATCCGTGATGACCGTACCATAGGACTTCACATTATCAGGAGCACCTTCGACTACATTAGGCTGGGTCTGAGAGCTACAAGAGACTAGGATGAACGTTGTGGCGATAAGGAAGAGGTGTTTCATGAGATATGATTTTCAGGTTTTTAAGGGTGCAAAGATACGTCCATCACCGTTCATTCATCATCTACATGACTGGAGTCATGTTACCTAGCTGTGATGATGAATTCGGTCCTACGGTTCTGAGCCCTCCCCTCGGCTGTGCTGTTGGAGGCGACCGGTTTCGTCTCTCCAAAGCCCTTGAAACTCAGTGCTGCAGGCGCAATACCTTGCCCTTGCAAGTATGCCATGACCTCGAACGCTCTATCCGTACTAAGGGATAAATTATTCGAAGGGTTACCCACGTTATCCGTGTGGCCATGGATGGCGATCTTCAACTTGGGGTTCTTTTTGAGATAGTCAGCAAAGAGCCGCAGAACAGCCTTGGAATCCTCATCGATATCCGCTGAATTGGTGCTGTAGAAGATGTCATTGATGCGATAGGGCTTATCTAGGGAGACCTTCTCCAAGGTCATGTCCTTCTCTACCACGACCTGTTCAGCATCTTCAACCGTATAAAGCTGGGCTTGGAAGGCATGGTCGGCCTTTTCAACTGTAAGTACGACAGGTTCATCTTCCACATTGATGATGGTCGCATAAGCCCCGTCCTTTCGGTCCACCTTTACTTCCCTCACCTTTCGGCTCTCCACAAAGTTCAACATGACTTTCGCATCTTGGGCCGGTGCTCCATTCTCATCGGTCACAAGGCCTTTCACCAAGACCACTCTATCTGGTTTGGCCTGCTCGGGCAGCTCGAAGCGATAGATGTCAAACCCCAGGGATCCCCTGATCTTGCTGGATGCGTAGTAGGCCAGCTTTCCATCCGTACTCACGATGAGACCATGCTCGTCTTCAGAGGTATTGATCGGCAGGCCAATGTTCTTGGGCTTGGTCCAGGAGCCATCTTCATGCAAACGGGAATAGTAGATGTCATAGCCCCCCGCCCCCAGGTAGCCGTTGGAGGAAAAGTACATGGTCTTACTATCGGCATGCATGAAGGGAGACTTCTCATTTCCTGGCCCGTTGATCGTGGCATCCAAGGGACGCGCCTGCCCCCATGACCCATCCTCACCCCGCTGGGAGTAATAGATGTCTATGCTCTTCCCGCCCTCAGCATTCTCCGTGCTGGTCTCCCTGGCTGTGGCGAAGTACAAGGTGTTTCCGTCTCCACTCAACGAGGGCTGCGACTCCCAGCCGTCTTTGCTGTTCACTTTGGGCCCCAGGTTCTCCAGTTCGCCCCATGTCGTCACTTCTTGTCCTAGCCGCTCATCGAACCTGGTCTCGTAATGACTCACATAGATGTCGCAGTTAGTGTAGCCAGCGCGGTCAGGACGGCAGACGGTCACATACAGCTCCTTGTTGTTCACGGATAGACTGGCTCCGCCATAATTATCCCCGACATTGAAGGGCTGCGGAAGTGGCTCTCCCGCATTGAAGGGCTCGTCCATCCCGGCCCTTTGGCTAAGCGTGAATTCTTCCACCTCCGTACCGTAGAGGTCGCCCTTGGCTTTTCTAAGGTATTTACGGGTGTAATAGATATAGGCATTATCTGGGCTGAGCATGGGCAGGTACTCATCCGAAGTGGAGGAGACGCCTTCGACTTTCCTTGGGTCAAAGGGAACTGGATTCTCGAAAAGCTGGGCATTGAATTCCACTTCTTTCAGCACCTCACGGACATCCTCCAATCTCCGATCATACCCTCGGGACAACTTGGCTGGATCATCCATGGGGAATTCTAAAAAGGTCTTGAATGCAGACGCTGCGAGAGACCACTCTTCTTGGGAGTATAGGATGGTTCCCATGTAATAACTAAGGTCTGAATGGTACCCTGGACATAGGTCTTGAAGGACTTGGAACTGCTCCATAGCTGACCCGTAGGACACCGAGGTAGAGGTCCTCGCCCTTTCAAAGTAAGCTTCTCCAAGCGCCATGCGGCAAGGCAAGCATTCCGGATCCGTGTCCACGGCATCCTGCAAGGCCTCCATACGCTCCCTGACACTGTTGTTCTTATCCAATCCGGACGCCAAGAGCTTGGCTACCTTCTTATCAGGCTCATAGTCACATTGGGCGTTCAAAGAGGTAGATAGTCCTAGAACCAAGAGGATCGACCATAGACCTATAGCCATGGGCCTCGATACTGATATGACGAGATTCATTCTCAATTCTCTTCACTCTTGCGGCCTAGTTTCCTTCTTGTTCCTGCCGCGGTATTCGCTGACTATTGCAATAACTGGTCTGCCTTGCCTTGGGCGGTGCTGATGATATTGGCGGCTTGTTCGTCTGCTTCAGAGACGATGCCATCTGCCTTTCTGTTCGCCTCTTGACGGAGTTTATCTCCGGCTACTTTGGCAGCAGCCTTGGCTATGGGATTCTTTGCTTCTGCTTCCAACTTCTTGGCCGCATCATCGCCTTGTTTGCGGGTCTCATCGGCCAGATTCTTGGCCTCGCGCTTCACACGGTCGGCCTGTTCCTGAGCCTGAGCCATTATCCGGTCGGCCTCAGCCTTTGCTTTCTCTTTTCCATCATCGATGAGCTCTTCTTTCTTCTCTTGGAACTCCTGTTCCAAGGTCTCCTTGATCACATCCTTCACTGAAGCCGCTCCGCCTTCTTGGCCGAGTAGACTTGGTTTCACTTTGGGGTCATCCACTTTCCCTGTGATCTTGAAGGTCATGTTGACGAATTCACCCATGGACAGATTCAATCCCAGGCTATTGGCCTTTCCTAGAAGTCCTTCCATGAGCTGATTGGCCTGACCGCCTAGCTTGGCTACAGGCACTTTCATCTTCACGTCATAATCCAAGTCCTGCTCGAAGCTCATGGTCCCTCCTACATTGGTCTCTATGCCATCCACCTTGACATCAAAGGGTGTGACGGCCACTTTTCCATCAATGAACTTGAAGGCTAGGTTCACATCCTTGATGCGCTGAGAGGTCCAATTGTCTTGTTTCAAGGCCGTGGCAATCTTCGACAAAGCCGGGAAATTGGATAGGATGACCTCTGAAGTGGCCAGATTTCCGCCTCCTGTCAAGGTCGAGTAGATGGGGTTCATGCCTTGATCCAAAGAACTGCTGAAGGTCATTCCTGTTGAGAAATCTCCTTGGCATTGCTTCGCCACCGGTGCCAAAGTCTGCACGGTATTGAAGGTGTTCGCGGTAGATGGGATATCGAAGCCCTTCACATCCAGTCCGAAGTCCACTTTCGGAGCTTGATCGGGGAGCGTGCTGTAGGATCCACGCATGGTCAAGAACCCACCAAGCATGTCCATCTTCACATTCTCCATGGAAGCCACATGGTCCTTGATGCTGACCTTTCCCTGAACATTCTTCATCTCCATGTCCCCATATTTCAAAGTCTTGATAGTGGTGTTCAGGTCGACATCCACATTACCTGGCACATTGACCAGGGCCATCGGTGTTTCTTCAGCGGCTGCTGTCCCTTCTGCCGGAACTTCTTCTTCAGTCATGAATTCGTTCATGTCCAT